>NZ_JVOR01000096.1:0-1985 GCF_001054715.1 Acinetobacter sp. 243_ASPC
AATCACCGTACAGCTTCAATCTAAATTCATATACCAAAACGCTTGATTCAGTTAATTTGCTAGTTCTCGGATTAAATCGTCATCTAACAATTGATTGTTAGCTTCTTATCTAATCGAGTTTGAACAATTTATTTCAGACTCAATATTTTCCAATCTGTTAATGAATTAATGTGTCTTCGTCAGATCACACTAAACTGTGATAAATCACAGAGGTTAATAAACTTTATATTTACTAAGCTCTATAACCATCTTTTCTTTGCTTGCCTGCGCGAAGCATAGCTTCTTGCTTAAATTCTCGGACAAAGCGTTGCTTTGTTTGGCCTCGAATTTGGTGGAGACTAGGAGAGTCGAACTCCTGACCTCCTGCGTGCAAAGCAGGCGCTCTACCAACTAAGCTAAGTCCCCAGCTTATATCATTAATGTATCTTTCTGCCGTAGACTTGGTGGGTCTGACAAGACTTGAACTTGTGACCCCACGCTTATCAAGCGTGTGCTCTAACCAACTGAGCTACAGACCCTCAGATACATCTTAGAAGAACAACTTGTTGTGGATTCTTACCGGCCAATCAATCTTTCGTTAAGGAGGTGATCCAGCCGCAGGTTCCCCTACGGCTACCTTGTTACGACTTCACCCCAGTCATCGGCCACACCGTGGTAACCGCCCTCTTTGCAGTTAGGCTAGCTACTTCTGGTGCAACAAACTCCCATGGTGTGACGGGCGGTGTGTACAAGGCCCGGGAACGTATTCACCGCGGCATTCTGATCCGCGATTACTAGCGATTCCGACTTCATGGAGTCGAGTTGCAGACTCCAATCCGGACTACGATCGGCTTTTTGAGATTAGCATCCTATCGCTAGGTAGCAACCCTTTGTACCGACCATTGTAGCACGTGTGTAGCCCTGGCCGTAAGGGCCATGATGACTTGACGTCGTCCCCGCCTTCCTCCAGTTTGTCACTGGCAGTATCCTTAAAGTTCCCATCCGAAATGCTGGCAAGTAAGGAAAAGGGTTGCGCTCGTTGCGGGACTTAACCCAACATCTCACGACACGAGCTGACGACAGCCATGCAGCACCTGTATGTAGATTCCCGAAGGCACCAATCCATCTCTGGAAAGTTTCTACTATGTCAAGGCCAGGTAAGGTTCTTCGCGTTGCATCGAATTAAACCACATGCTCCACCGCTTGTGCGGGCCCCCGTCAATTCATTTGAGTTTTAGTCTTGCGACCGTACTCCCCAGGCGGTCTACTTATCGCGTTAGCTGCGCCACTAAAGCCTCAAAGGCCCCAACGGCTAGTAGACATCGTTTACGGCATGGACTACCAGGGTATCTAATCCTGTTTGCTCCCCATGCTTTCGCACCTCAGCGTCAGTGTTAGGCCAGATGGCTGCCTTCGCCATCGGTATTCCTCCAGATCTCTACGCATTTCACCGCTACACCTGGAATTCTACCATCCTCTCCCACACTCTAGCCAACCAGTATCGAATGCAATTCCCAAGTTAAGCTCGGGGATTTCACATTTGACTTAATTGGCCGCCTACGCGCGCTTTACGCCCAGTAAATCCGATTAACGCTTGCACCCTCTGTATTACCGCGGCTGCTGGCACAGAGTTAGCCGGTGCTTATTCTGCGAGTAACGTCCACTCATTCTGGGTATTAACCAAAAGAGCCTCCTCCTCGCTTAAAGTGCTTTACAACCATAAGGCCTTCTTCACACACGCGGCATGGCTGGATCAGGGTTCCCCCCATTGTCCAATATTCCCCACTGCTGCCTCCCGTAGGAGTCTGGGCCGTGTCTCAGTCCCAGTGTGGCGGATCATCCTCTCAGACCCGCTACAGATCGTCGCCTTGGTAGGCCTTTACCCCACCAACTAGCTAATCCGACTTAGGCTCATCTATTAGCGCAAGGTCACAAGTGATCCCCTGCTTTCTCCCGTAGGACGTATGCGGTATTAGCATCCCTTTCGAGATGTTGTCCCCCACTAA
>NZ_JVOR01000097.1:0-6514 GCF_001054715.1 Acinetobacter sp. 243_ASPC
GCCAAAAGAAATTGAATTGTCTTTAGATGAGGCAATGGAAAAAGGACTTTAAGCTAGATTTAAGTTTTTAATTCGGATAACCTCACTGGATAATAATTCAGTGGGGTTTTAGGCATGAAAAATATCCTTGGCATTTTATTTTTGGTTTGTTGTTCTAGTAATGTTATGGCAGTTGAAATTCCTACTCAGGATTATTTAATCAATTTGCTTGATAAAAAATATGATATTGAAAAACAGGATCTTGCTTGTAAAACTCTCTCAAGCCTTAGTGGTGTTGATATGAAAGCTCGTCAGGATGGATTATCAATTGATTCAACTTATGCAAGTGTTTCTACAAGTAAAATGCCAGATGAAATTAAAGCGAAGGAGCGAGAAGTGATTTCTCAGATTTATAACTATCCAATTTTCCAAAATACAAATGATAAGAATAAAGTTATAAAAAAAATAACATATCTTTCATTTCTTGAGTGCAGGGAAAAAGGTTTAAACCAAAAATGGAATCTTATGTAATGAAAATCTTATTTATCATTTTAATGATGTTTAGTACCTTATCATTTGCAAAATCTAGTAAAACGGATTCAATAACCAAAGAGCATATGATAGAGGGTTTGTGTGGAGAAGCTGCCTTAATGGCTCAAACAACAATGCAAGCACGTCAAGGTGGAGTTACACTAACAACCTCTCTACAAAATTTGAATAATAACTTTAATGATAGCCCGAGAAAGAGCTTCTTCAAGGCGATAATCATTGATGCATATAAAGAACCACTATGGCAAACAGAAGAAAACAAGCGCAACGCAGTAACTGAGTATAGTAATAAAACTTACTTGATTTGCAATGATGCGTTTAGTAAATCACTAAAGTAGATCATATACACATAATAACCGCCTTAGTGGCGGTTTTTTAATGCCCAAAAATTGGAGAAGACCATGGCAACAGCATCATTAGGCCGCTTGACACTTGATCTTGTTGCCAAAGTAGCGGGATACACAGAGCCATTAAGCCGTGCAGAGCGTGAAACCAAAAAGTCTACTAAAGCGATTACTGATTCTTTTGACTTAGCGAGTCTAGCAGTAAAAGGTTTTGGCGTTGCACTTGGTGGGTTATCTGTTGCAAGCGTGATTGCATATAGTGAAAAAGTGATTACCGCTGGAAATGATATTCAGCGCTTTGCAAAATTAGCTAACGCATCAGTAGGTCAGTTTCAATACTATGCTAAAGGTGCTGAAACAGCAGGTATCTCACTTGAATCATTCGCCAATCAATTAAAAGACATGCAGGATCGGATCGGTGATTTTCAAGAAACAGGTGGAGGCCCATTAGCTGATTTCTTTACTAATATTGCGCCTCGAGTGGGTGTAACCATTCAGCAATTTCAAAAACTATCAGGCCCTGAAGCATTACAACTTTTCTATAACTCTTTAGAGAAGACAGGTAAATCAGCAAATGACATTACATTTTACATGGAATCGATTATTTCTGATTCCTCGTTGTTGGTTCCACTATTAGAAAAAAATGGTAAAGGATTTAAATTTTGGGGTGATGCAGCAGAAAAAGCTGGTGCAATTATGTCTAACGACATGGTAAACAGCCTTACAGAAGCTAAAAAGAATCTTCAATTAATGGATCTGCAATGGCAGGGTATTGAAGCTAGGCTTGTTAATAATGTTGTACCTGTACTGCAAGATGTTGTAGAAAACTGGGATCAAATAAAGGGTGTAACTATTGCTGTTGCCGCAGGTTTGTCTGCTCGATTAGTACCTTCTCTCATTTTGACCTCGATTCAATTAGTCCAAACCTCAATTTTTGCTGTACGTGCTGGCGTAGGTTTAATTGGATTCTCAAGATCGGTAGGAGTTGCTACTAATGCATTAACACTTTTCAAAGGTGTTGCGGCATTCTTGGGTGGTCCTGCAGGTATAGCAATGTTAGCTTTTCAAGCAGCTATTGCTGGTGGCACATACTATGCAATGACACGTAAAACGGAAGATGCTACAGATGCATTTGATACACAAGGAAAATCAATAGGTGAATTGGTTACTCATTACAATAGTTTGAGTGATGCAAAAAAACGTGCTTTTGCTTACGATGCAGCCCAAGATTTAAAATCTGATACCGAAGCATATGAAAATGCTAAAAATCAGGTAGCAGCATATGCCAGCGGTCTTGCAGAAACAGTTTTAAAACAGGGCGAATCATCCGAAAAAATTAAAGAATGGAGAGCAGAGTTTTTAAAGGGTGGAATCAGTGCTGATGAGCTGTCAAACCGCATAGGATCACTTTCGGATGTATCAGATGTATACAATGCGAATATGGTGAAATATGCAAGTTTAGCAACACAAGCTAAAACTAAAATGGATGCGCAAAAGAAGGTGACTGATTCTCTAACAGGAGTTACCGATAAAGCTTCAGATGCGCAAAAAAATATAAATAAAGTTTTAACTGATCAGGCTCGTCTACTTGGGATTATGCCTAGTCGTTGGAATGCATATACCCAGAAGCAACGTGAAAGCTTGACAAATATCCTAAGTGATAAGCAACGTGAAGAGTATATAAAAACTAATGTAGATTTAGGTTGGTCAAAGGAGAAAGCTGAATACTTTGCAGACTATCGTAACAGCGCTGGACTAGGATATGTTGGTTCAAAGCTTGATGCTGATCAAATGCGTATAGTTAATATGGGATTTAACCAGAAGAACTATAACTTCAATAAAGCTGAATTAGCAGCAATTGCTAAGGTTCAGGGAATCGCTAAAGCAAATAACTTTGCTCAAATTGAAGGCTTGTATGGTCTACCTGCTGGAACTTTAGCTGCATTAGTTCTTCAGGAGTCAGGCGGCAATCCTAACGCTGTAAGTCCTACAGGCGCTAAAGGATTATTTCAGACAACTGGTATCTATAGAGTAGGTAAAGATTTAAGCACAGTTGAAAAACAAGCAGCAGCAGCAGCGAAGTATATTAGTGAAAGTTATCAGGAATTTGGAAACTTATCTGATGCTATCACCTCATATAACTCAGGTGTTGCAGGTCTCAAAGATTACAAAAATGGTGGAAGATCACCTGAAAAACGAAAGGAAATTGCTGGATATGCGCCGGGTGTTCAACGTTGGCTTGCCGGGGTTAATGGCAAGACAAATATTGATAATTCTCTCATCATGCCTACTCAAGCAGACTTTTTGGCCCAACAAGCAATTGCAGCACAGTCAGCTAAAGAGCTTTCAGATAAGCGTAAAGATATTGACACTCAATATTATAAGGCCTCTGAAAAACTTGCTGAGGAGCACAAGGATCGAGTTGAAGCGATTAATAATGCATATGCCGGAACAAAGGATCTTAAAGATCGTTTAGCTCAAGAGTCAGCACTTTATCTTGATCAAACTACGAAACTTAGAGTTCAGCGTGAAGAAGACTATGCAAATCTAACAGCGTTTGAAACTGATCGTATCAAGCAGCTCGAAGATTATTATTCACGTCAAATTGAGTTGGCTAAAACCAATACTGAATTGAATGATAAAGAGCGTGCAAAAGAAATTTCAGCTTTGCAACGTAAGCGAGATTTTGAAATCAGTGAAGTTCACCGTGAGCAGCAAGAACAAGTTCAATCTGCGTTTGAGCTTTATCTGAACGAAACTGAAATTGTAGTTAAGCGATATCAAAGGGAGCGTGAAGAGATAATTAAAAATTATCAACTCACTAAAGATACTCGCGATAAGCTTTTACAAGCGAATCAAATGAATAGCTTCTTTGCAATGAATCAAGCATCTGACAATGTTTTTCAGGTAGGTCAAAACGCTGCACAAGCGCTATATCAACAAAATGATTCTAACGGTTATGCACGGTGGGGCCTACAAAACCAGTACTCGAGTGATTTAGGTGACTTAAACACAGCTTATAACAATCAAGTTTCTGGGATTAATTTAATCAAAGATGAAAATGATCGTAATGCACAACTTTTGGAGGCTCATGAGCAGTTTTTAAACGCTAAAAATGCGCTTGATTTGCAATATAATCAATCAGTCAAAGACCTGGCACAAAGTCAGGTAGACTCAGTTCTTAATGCATATTCTGGAATATTATCCCAAGCTGAGACAGTTTGGGGTTCCATGACAGACTTGGTAAAAGATTCTGCTGGGGAATCTAGTACAGCATACAAATTAATGTATTTTGGACAGCAGCAAATAGCTGCGGCTCAAGCAACAATAAATGCATTTTTGGCATATTCAAATGTGTTGGCTAATGCTCCATACCCATTAAATATGACTTTGGCTCCTATTGCACTCGGGTTGGGCATGGCAAATGTGGGTATGATTGAAGCGCAGGCAATCGCGGGCATGGCCCATAACGGCATAGATAATGTGCCAAAAGAGGGTACATGGTTGCTGGATGGCGGTGAACGTGTACTGAATCCAAAACAGAATCAGGACTTAACCCGATTCTTAAATGATCGCCAGAGTGCAAACAATGGAAGCATTTCAATCAAAGTTGATGTCAACGATTCAGGTGTAAGCACCTCAGGTGCCAATACACAAGATCATAAGCAGCTCGGCCAAATGATCGGTAATGCAGTTCGCGCCGTGATTCGGCAAGAACAACGGCAGGGTGGGTTGTTGAGTAAGTAATTGTCATTCTGACAAAAAATAGGGTAAAAGTTAGTTCCCAATTAACCGTTAGGAGGAAAATATGGGAACTGATGTAAACCCAGTAGCATGGGAAAATGCTGAAATTATGGCTTACGCCTTAATGAGAAATCCAAAAAGTCAAAATCTTGCAGACTTCTATTTAGAATTCACATCCTATCTTACTGAAAAACACGGACAAGCAAAAGTTAGGTCTGGAAGTGGTTTAGTATTTTTATTAGGAGATCGTGAGTACAGGTTGGATGTTGAACAAACTCCTTTTATACCAGCCTTAACTAGAATTCTTTATGAAGTATTTTACAAATATCAGTTTTAATTCAATTTAGATAGAACACGACCTCGCTATATGCGGGGTTTTGTTTTATTGGGAGTTCATATGAAAGCAATTCAGTTTATCAAAATAGACAACTATCTAACTGGCAATAATAGCTTAGATATTTGCACAGAGTTCACTGCAGAAATTGATTTTGATCAAGACTGGCGAATTGGCGGAATAGCAAAACTAAACGGCAATAATCAACAAAAACTAATCCGACTTGGTGATTGGGTTCTTGAAATTGATGGCGTCATTGTTGTACTGAATAACGAAGACTACCAGTTGCTTCAAAAGAAAAATGAACTTCTTGAAGTTGAAGCGTCAATCAAAAGTCAAGTGGATTCACATAAACATAAAATCAAAGTTGGCTTACTGTCTGCTTGATTTGGATTTTGGAGTTAATCATGAAAAGCCTGAGAAAACAAAAAAAACGCTTTAGTTTGAAAGAGCATAAGTCTCAATACAATCCAAAAAATTTGGGTTGCATGATTGGTAGCGCTGTTCGATCAATCATTCGAAATGAGAGTCGACAACGGGGAGGTTTGCTTTCAAATGAGCAACCAAAAATTTGACTGGCCAAGTGACTTGGACGGTAACTCCAACACTCAGAACTTCAATGTACTGAGTTCAAAGTTTGGCGATGGCTATGAGCAAAATATTTCAGTTGGAATCAACAATCGAAAAGGTCAGTGGGCTTACCAAAGAACGGCTCACAAAGCTGAAATTCAGTCGATTAAGGCCTTTTTCGATGAGCACAAAGGTGCAGATTCATTTCTGTGGGATTCACCGCTAGATGGCGAAGTCAGAGTTAAGACTGATTTGACATATACACCAGTCAGTCTAGGTGGCCAGATCTGGCGGATCTCAACCACGTTCACACAAGTTTTCTATCCTTAATTAAATTCAGATACTTTCAACAGCACTCAATCGAGTGCTTTTTTTGTGAGAAAAAATATGTCAAAGCAGATAATTAATATCGGCAACAGTCCGAATGATGGCAATGGTGAACCGGCACGAAGTGCGTTCAATAAAGTGAATAGTAATTTTACTGAAGTTTATGTTGCACTTGGAGCCGAAGATGGCACATTGCCCGCTGCATTACCTATCTCAAAAGGAGGTACAGGTGCCAATAACCCAGCATTGGCTAGAAGTAATTTGGGTATACAAGAAGCTGTTGGTGCATATGCTGATGTTACAAGTCAAAGAACTGGTGGAACTGTTTATACAAACTCATCAGACAAAACTAAATTTATAGCAATTATTGTGAATGTTCCTGCAAATACTTATGTCGGCATACATTTAAATTCAACCAATAATGCTTTAGCGCAAGTTTATTCAACTAGCGCGATGCAACAGTTCCCGCTGTTTGCTGCTATACCTGCGGGTTCTGGATATGCAACAAATGCAAACAACATTGCAAAATGGTTGGAGACAACATGAAATACTTTAAAAACCTTGTAAGTGAAGTCTACGCATTTGAAGAAGATGGCTCTCAAGATAAATTTATTACAAATGAATTTACAGCAATGACCGCTGAAGAAATTGATCGTCATCTGAATCC
>NZ_JVOR01000098.1:0-86250 GCF_001054715.1 Acinetobacter sp. 243_ASPC
TCCGAAGCCTGGGGTCGTGGGTTCGATCCCCGCCGAGCGCACCATTTTTCCCATAAACTAGAATGATCAGAATCTACTTCTTGCATTACTTCAAATAAAACGTCTTTTGGATCAAGTTCAGCAATATCAGCAAGTTGACATATAGCAAAAGCCGATGGATTCCTATGTCCACTTTTATATTCTGATAATCTAGCAGAGCTTATTCCCATTTTTTCAGCAACAGCTTTGTAGCTTCCAGCCTTCCATCTTGCCCTATCTATTAGATCTATTAAAACTTTAGCCATTTTCCGCCCCTTGACTTTACGCATATGAATAAATATTTTACGCATATGAGTTTATGCATTTGCGTAAATTAATATTCCATAAACATAAAGTTCATGGAAAAATAATTCAAGGGGCTTTTTATGTCTTATCTGTATTTACGTAATATAGGGTCGAAATCTCTTCGCATTTCTGCTCCATTCGGAACATATGGATATGAAGCAACAATAAATCGTCCTTTATTTTCAACTCTTTTTTCACAATTCACTTCAAAACGTACAAATATTAGTTCGTTAAATTCACCTCGATGGTCAATTTCACAAATTAATATTTGCCCATTTCTTTCTTTAATTGAAAAACGTCCGAACTCTCGCTGTATGGCTTCTTTCAAGCTAGCAACTGAGTTACCACCCTTTGACCTGAACCTGTCATTACTTCGTGTTGCATTACTTGGATGTTTTCTAAAAGGCTTTGAATTATTAGAACGTTTAAATTTATCTCTAAAAACTTTTTCCTTTCTTCCTTTACGTTGTGTATATGCAATTACAATTAAAACAATAACAAAAACAATAAGTACAGGTAATAGTTTTTCCATTTTTATCCCCTTTATTAAAAATTATAAGGAGCATTCTAATGTTAGAAGCTCAATTTTATAATAGTTATTACTATAAGCGTTTTTCTTGTATAGCAAAAATTTGCTCTTTATCTTCTCTGATTGCTTCACTTGAAATTAATCCTTTATACAAAAACAAAGGTATTCCGTCTTCAACATCTGAGTTCCTTAAAGGCGTATGCCCTTCACGGTACTCAAATATTGCTATTGGATACTTGTCTTCATCCGCAATAAAAAATCTTTTTTCTTTAACTATCACATCATGCTTTGCAAACTCTTGTCTTAGAACTCTCAGAAATGATCCTTCATTTTTACTTAATGAATTTAATTCCCTGATTCGATCAGCATCAGTCTCATATTTAATTTTCTCTTTTTGTCTGTCGTTATATGTAAGAGTCCTTGTTCTAACTTTTTTAACTTCAATTTTTTTTGGTGCCGTAACACGGCCTATTAAAAAACCTAAACCAAAAATAATCATTATGAATATTAACTCACCCATTATTTCCCCAAAACTTTATATTGGAGCATTCTAATGTCAGAAGCTCAATTAACATTTAAAACCAAAGCAGAATTTATTCAAGCTGCTTTTGATCAAGTCGCTAAGATCGTATCAGATCATGCCGAGCCTTGCCTAGAAGCATTAACTCCAGCAATTGCTGCTGAAAAATGTCTTATGCATTTAGCGCTTGTTGCGCATGACTGGTCATACGATGCATCAGTTATAGATGCATACGCTGATATATACAAAAACGCCAATTCAGAATTAATAGAAGCGTTTGGAGAAGAATAATGAATAATTTAATTTCTCTGATACAAGATTTTGATCAAGCTTCACTTCCATTAGTTGAAGTGTTTGATCGACAAAAAACCATTTTTGATGAAATTCACTGTGCCACTACATTTGGTGATGTATCACTTGCAGATGGGCAATCGTTGAAAAACATGCTTGATAGCATTGTCAAAAATAAGCTAGCTGCTTATGACAATCAGCCAGAGAAAAAGGTAAAGCCTGCTGAAACTTCTATCCAAGAAATATTTGTACAAAAAATATCCAAAACTGCGCAAAACACGGCAGAAAGCACCCCTTTTTATAATATAGGGGTAGCGGATACGCAACAGGCATCTGAGTCATGGGCTTTTCCAAGACATTTGGATAATTACCAACTTATTTCAACTCCTCAAGGTGTTGTACCTGTCCTCCGATGTTCGCCAATCGAAAACAACATTGTAGGATTGGACTGGGTAACTTTTAGCTTCTGTCAAAGCACGTTTGGCGATAAATACGTTCAATTACAACCCGAGCAAGTTGAGCTATCAATTGGTGACGCCATTGAAACATGGTTAGATCAAATTTTATTTGAAATTTTCGGCTTTGGTATCGCTCAAAAACGCGATAAAGGTATGCACTGGAATAAGTATGGCTATGACTTACAAGATAATTTAGGCGTAGTTTTATATGGCCATAATAATAAACGTATTACGGTGCAAATTAACGGAACTGGATGCGCTTTAGCTCGTAAAGGCTGGAACGAACAACTTTATAAATTTCTCAAAGTGCAAGCCAAAACACCAAAGCTTAACCGTGTCGACATTGCATTCGATGATTTCGAAAGTGAATGGGTGTCTGTCGATCTAGCTGATCAATGGGATACACAAGATTTATTCTGGTGTGGTGGACGCAATTCAGAAGTCAATCATCTAGGCGACTGGAAGCGCATCAATGGCAAGGGTCGTACTTTAACTATTGGCAACCGTTCAAGCTCCAAATTCCTCCGTTTTTATGAACGTGGCAAAAAAGAAGGTGATTCACTCAGTTTGTGGACGCGTGCTGAATTAGAGCTTAAGTCAACTGACCGCTACTTACCTCTCGATGTACTTCTATCACCCAGTACCTATTTTAAAGGTGCATACCCTGCCCTTGAAGCGTTATGCAACAAGCTAAACGAATTTGTAGCACCTGAAAAATGCGAACTCGTTAAGAAGCAAGCAACGATTAACGTCGATAAAGCACTCGAAATTGTTAAACACCAATTTGGCAAATACATTCGCCAGTTCCGCAAATTTATCAATGATGAAGACCTGCTTAACATCATTTCATCTGATGAAGACGTTGTACCTAAACGTCTTAATTTCTCACATGCTGCTGTCATGGCTGCATTACGACTTGATCAACCAATACAAGCTAATACAGATAACTCATCTTTTTTCCGTGTACCGCTTGTGAACCAAAATCAATATAAGGAATTTATCCATGCTATTTAAAACAGAAATGATCGTACTAGGGGCTAAATCAAGCAAGGGCGAATACAACGGACGTCCATTTGATAGCACAACCGTATTTTTCAAAGCAGACCTACAAGAAGGCGACAACTTCGTTGGTGAAGTGGGTGAACAAATGAAATGGGGTACATCTGCCAATTTCGACAAGATCAAGCATTTCGAGTTTCCACTCATTGCGGAAGCGACACTGGAGCAAGTCTCCAATGGTAAATCGATGACTACGATTATTAAAGACCTTGTTCCAAAGTCTACCCCTGCTGACCAAAAACCTAACCAGACTCAAAAATCTGCTTAGGCTAATTTCTTAAAGTGAGTATTGATCATGTTTGGAATTAGCGAAAAAGAATATGACAGACAACAACACGCTGAGCGATTGAACCGAATTACATCTAAGTCACTCGTCTACCAAGAACTACTTTCCAGATCTGTTCCTGATGATCTTGTATTTATCGGTGAGACAGCAATTCGTAAATCGTTTATTCACTCTATTAGCCGTTACAAGCATGAATCTGGTCATGGCACGACTATCAGATATTTTGATTTTGAACTAAATGGCTACTCTGATCGCATGACAACTTACTTATCTATTTCAGATAAGACAATGCCATTTTCAGAAATACAAAAGCTTTTGTCTTAGGAATTAAAGAAATGTCATACGTCTGCGAAATTGTGAATACAGCGACTCAGGCTTGTGACCAGTGGGCTGTCTACAGTCCGCTTTTACCTGAACTCACTGATGAAGCTAGAGATGAACTACTTAAATACATGATCTCTGTTTTCGTTCTTGTGTTCACCGTTACAAAAGTAAAACGCCTTTTCGGCGGTTAATTAAATCAAAAATAAGGAGATTCACTATGAATCAAACACCAAACATGAAAGCAATTTCAAAAAAAGACAATGCTCAACGTCTTGCAATTGCAATCTTAGGTACGGGATCAGCACTCGGTGCATCACAAACATTCGCCCTAACTGCTGCTGACATCACTACCGCAACAAGTGATAACGATGCTTCTTCACTCATTGATACAGCAGCAATTTGGATTCTCGGAATTGCTGTCGGCATTTTTGCAGTTAAAAAAGTCATCGCATTCTTCGGTCGCGGTTAAAACAAAGGCTACTACTATGAGTGATCAATCTTTTATTAATTATGTGATTTTAATAGTAGTAGCTCTAGCTTTCTGGAGATTACTTAAATGAGAAATCTCTTTTTATTTTTATTACTTCTAATAATACTCATATGTACACATACATATGCAGCTAACGATCTTAATGATTGGAACGGCACTGTATCAAAAGAAGTACGTGAAAAACTAAACAACGATACGACAACTTATAAAACTCTCTCAAATGTTAAAGCTACACCTCAGCAATCATCTGCAAAATATTCGGATTCAGCAATCAAAGCAGGCTCCAAAGTAGGCGTAACAATTGAAGCATTACAAGTACCTGCATCTAAGTTAGATATAGCAAAAACACTCGTTGCAAGACACGGAAAAAATGTCGCAAAAATAGCTGCTGGTACAGTCGCCGGAACTGCTGTTATGTACGTCGGTGAAGCTGCTATCAAAGAGTTAGTAAATGCAATTGGATGGGTAATTGATGAGGGGGGTAAAATAACTAAACAACAAACAGATCCAAACGATTGCATAGATTCTAAGTGTTCAAATCATCAATACTTATATTCAGACACAATTGATTCAGTTCCACCCACATCACTAAATATAGCCTGGTCTTCAATATGTGTCCTACGTGGCTATACAAAAGGGTCAGCTATAACAAATCATCTTTTTCAACCTTTTCAAATCGGTGATATGGCATATGCAGCATGCAAAAAAGAAAACGGAGAAAACGACTGGATTGCATTAACGCCGAAACTAAACCAAAACTATAACCCCAATCCCTCTCCAGTTTCTCCCACTGTAACAGACTCAGATTTTCAACAAGCAATACAAGATCAACTTACAAATGCTCCCAACTCTGAATTATCAAATAAATTAGCCACCGATGCATACACATTGCAAGATTCAAACGGTAAAGCCACAGACTCACTATCTAAAGCAGATACTGACACAGGAATAAACCAAGCTGCCAATAAGATGGTCGATGCAGCTAAATCAGCAATAGCAAACGATGCTAACCCACAGAACGCAAAACTGACATCGGGTTCATCTGGTAAGGCAGAGACTGAAACAGAAACTAAAAATGAAGACGGAACAACTGGCGAACCTTCAAAATCCTCTACTAACTTTCAATTACCAGCTTTCTGCGACTGGGCATCATACGTCTGTGAATTCATAGATTGGGTAAAAGAAGATCCAGAACAACAAGAATCAATTGAGTTGCCTACTACTGAACTTACTGAAAGATCATTTGTAGAAAACTTATTTAAAGTGACTGCATCATGTCCCCCTGATAACACTTTAACTTTACCTCTCCCTCACGGTCCAGTTTTTACTTACACATTCACATACACAAGATTTTGTTCATACCTTGATCTTATCTCTTACATATTTGTCGCAGTTGCTTATTACTGGGCAGCCTCAATAGTAGTGAGGTCTTAAATGGCAAAACTATTAACTTTCATTTTAACAAGCCTTGTCTCGTCGCTTATTGCAAGACTACTTTTAGGAGCAGGTCTTTCAATCGTCACATACAAGTTTATTAACGATCTAGTCGATCAAGCAAAGTTGGCAATCGGTTCAGCATTACATTCATTACCTTCTGACGTACTTTCATTTATTCAATTACTAAAAATTGATTTGTGTCTCAGCATTTTAATGTCTGCGATTGCGATTGCTGCATATATCAAATCAGCAAAAATATTTATTGGAAAAAGCTAAGCGCGGGCGCGGGGCGCGCGGTGTTCGATGTGCGAAGCGCGTCGTTCAGCGAGCGACACGTGACAGCGATTTGCTTTGAGGAGTAGTAAAAATGTCTATTGTAATTTCAGCACCGCTAGGCGCAGGCAAAACACTTTACTGTATGTCAGAAATTGATAGAATTTCTAAAGCTCAACCAAATAGACGGATCTATACAAATATTATCGGATGCTCATACCCGGGCACTATTCTTATTCAATCCACAACAGATAAACCTTTCGACTGGCGCGATCTGCCAAATGGTTCTGTACTTGTTTATGATGAAGCGCATGAACATCCTGCTTTTTCAAAAGATGACTTGTTAAAAACATATCAAATTGACGAAACGCCATATTTAGAAAACATAGATAAAATCAATGCAAGAGATGATTTAAAAGTAAAAGAAAAAGAAGAACTGGTAAGACGTGAAAAAAAGAATTATGAACTTGCCCTCCTTAAGGCAAAAGAAGACATACTAGACATAGGCAGATCACTAACATTACATCGACATTTTGGTATTGATATCTATTTCATCACTCAAAAACCTGAACGATTAAATAACTCAGTTAGAGCATCAGTTACAAAACATCTAATTCTCAGACGTCTGTTCAACTTAAAAGCATCAACCATTTATGAGTATGTAGAACTTCAAGATCAGTTTGGATTCTCAACTATCAAAAATGCTCTTTCTTGGAAATTCTGGCGATTTCCAAAAACCATGTACAAGTTTTATATTTCTGCTGAAGAACATCCCCAGCGCACAAACGTTCCTTTCGGTTTGTATGGTTGGGCATTAATCTCGATTGCACTAATCGGATTCGGTATATTCAATGCATACAATAAAAATTTTCTTGGATTAGGAAAAAAACAAGATCAAGTGGAAGTTAAAAAACAAACGTCCACTTCACAACAACAAACGTCCACCCCCTCTGATCCTACAATAACTCCAGATATACAAGCTAAAATTGATAATTGTCAAAAGCAATTAGAATGGACATATGAACAATGTCGAGTAACTTTTGACACTGCATATGATCAAAAAAAGAAAGATGAAATGCTATCTCGTACACAAAACGACATGCAAACAATCTCTGTTAAATACAATCCCAATAAACCTTTTGAAACGCAAAATATTCAGGATTCTATTCAATACGATGTAACCGCAAAACCAGTTCTTGCCGGATGTATGACTTCAAAAAATGGCAAACTTCAGGGCTATACTCAACAAGGAACTAAACTAGATGTTAGCCAAGATGATTGTAAAAAGATCATATCTGGAGACAGACCTTTTAACTATTTTTCTGAACAACAAAATCAACAATTTCAAACGCAGCAAAATACAAATATTCAGCAACAACAAACAACTAAGACAATGTCACCGACTGAATATGCAAAGTATCTTCAATATCTAGAAGAACAAAATCAATCTCAAAATTATGTACAAGACAATCTCAGACATAATCCTATCAATGGAGCACATGCTCTATGATTAACGCATTTAATCTTTCATTTCTCTATTTTCTAATAGATTTACAGTTAAATTGGTTATTTCATTTAACTTTCAATAGCTTAATTCTTATTCCAATATTTTGTTTTAATAAAGCATTTGAATGCTTTTTCCCTGATTACTAAAACCGTCTCTTTGATTTAACGTTGCATCAACCATAAAAGCCAGTCAGGGGAATTGCGAGTGTCTACGTAGCAAGGCGTAGTCTCTGGCTTTTAACGTGTGTCAAATTGGCATTATCTTCCATTCTCGATTTAATTTTGCTCCTGACCTGAAGAAATTTCAAATTTATCAAGTGACTGTTATTTATGTACATTTATTTTTCACCCAAAAACATCGATTGGCAAAATATTACAAATATGGTGAATTATGAAACTCAATGAATGCTTCACATACTACTTAAAATATTCAGAGCATAGCTCAAAAGAAACAACGGTCAGACATCAAAATCATCTTGATGTTTTCTTTCAAGATCCCGAAGTCATCAATGTCACAAGACAATCAATACGTGATTACGTGCATTTCAGACGCGTATTGCAAATTGACAATGCAACAATTAATAGAGAGTTGCATTCTGCTAGAGCTGCAATAAATTTTTATTTAAAAGATCATGACATTGATATCAAAAATCCATTCTCTAATTTTAAATTGCCTGAGAATGATCCTCGCATTAGGTTTTTAACTTATGATGAAGCTAATAGACTAATTAATGCGTGTACTGATAATTACTATCTACATTTATTTGTTCGATTAGCTCTATTAACAGGATGTCGCACTGGTGAGTTATTAAAACTCACTTGGGATCGAGTTAAATTTGACACTAAATATATTTTATTGACAAAACATCATACAAAGACAAAGCGCAGGCGCTTTGTCGCATTGTGTGATGATGCAATTAAGATATTACGTGAGCACTATCAAAATCGGGAAAGTGATGAATATGTGTTCTATAACAAACGTTACAACACTCATATTAAAAGCTTAAAGAAGGGATTTAGATACGCTAGAGAAAGAGCAGGAATTGAAGATTTTGTTTGTCACGACTTAAGACATACCTTTGCATCATGGTTGGTACAATCGGGAGTTGCTTTATACACTGTTCGCGATCTGCTTGGACATAGCTGTATTACAACTACAGAACGCTATGCACACTTGCAAAATGACCACTTGCGCAATGCATTGAAGTCCCTTCCAGCCATATAGAATTGTAAACTTTTGTAAATAATTCACGACTTCCGAAGCCTGGGGTCGTGGGTTCGATCCCCGCCGAGCGCACCAATATTTCTTTAATTATATAGCTTACAACCTACTTTGGCGCAAATCTGGCGTAACATTATAAAATAGCACATGTTCGAATTCACTTTCAGCGTTCCAAATCTTCAAAACAGAATTCATCTTTTTAATTCAACTTATACGGCTATAGAATCAGATTAGTTCAATCATTTGTTCTGTGAAGTTGGACCATGCAAAAATGCTACATCAAAAAAGTCGATTAACGCTTGCACACCCGATACTCACCAATCAAAGTATCTGAACTATTCAGATAGCTTTTTCCGCTCCCCTAATTCTGATTGAAAAATAAAAGCATCTGTAATAATTTTGGTTTTTTCTAAATTTTCTTCAGATTCTTTGATTGGGTTAGATTCAGGAACAGATTGGGCGATGGGAAAAACCCCAAAATCTTTTTGTACTTGTGCAAAATCTGGGGTTCTCTTGTATCGAATCACTCGGAAACCTGCTTCAGCAACTAATGCATCTCTGTCTGCGTCTTTATCTTCTTTTCCGATATGTGATGAATCATCCAACTCAACAATTGCAACTATATTGAGTGATTTATCTAACACTACAAAATCTGCAGCTTTACGATTGAATAAATTACGTGTTGGAAATCCTTTAGCAGTCATAAAAGCACTGAAAGCAACTTGCGCTAGAATGATGTGCTCTGGAAGTGCTTCTCTTAATCTAAAAAAAGTTGGTTGCTCATTCATCGTTAAGATGCGTTTGCCCTTAATGGGATTTCTTTGTTTACTTGCTTTTTTATCTCCTTTTAATGTTGCAAGAACAAATACAACCACCCCAATCAGAACGATTAATACCAATAATGTAGACATCTTACACCTCTTTTTTTAATTATAAGTTAAAGTTTAGTATGGAAAGATCAATGAAGATTTAAAATTAAATTAGAATGTATTTATACAAACCTTTTGATTTAGTGATTAAGATCGTATCAGAACATATGTAGCTATGTATAGTGTTTTTAACATTGTGAATAAGATTAAAAAGTTACTTAAATAACTATGTTTAAAAAAATTTCTATTACTATATAAATTCCAAAAAAATCAAAATATCTATCACTAATCAAGCAACTAGTAAACTGTAATTTTTTAAATTCAAATTCTAGTTAAAATTATGGCTACACAAAATATTTTATAAATAAAATTATTGAAATAAATAAAAAAACCTAAAATATAAAGACCATAATCTAAATTCTATTTTCATTCTTTATTTATATAGATTAATTTAATTTCTATATATCTGATTTTCTTTAATATAAGTATCAAACTTACTCCACCCGATTAAATATATTTTCATGACGATCATTGTACTTATGGAAATTAAAAGCATCATTAAAACATCAAGCGTCTGACTCAAGTAAAACAACATACCATAATAAAATAAATGACAAAGCAATGATGAAACAATAGTCTTAAAATAGAAGAAAGTTAGTAAACCAAAGATAATGGCACTTACGGTAATATTGACATATTTATGAATACCAATTCGGTAAAATATTACAATTAAAATAGAAACAATCATCATATACACAAATGATATAAAGATATTTTTAACAATCTGCATTTTGATGACCTTTTCGAATGAAAATAAAAATTTCCTCCTCCTTAGGAAGGTGTGTGCTAAGGAGGAGGAAACACGCTACACATTATCTAACTCGTAAGTCCCCTAATCTTATTCTTTTATTCTTTATAAAATTATTATAAAGGTGTTTAAGTTATTATTCATTTTTCTATGGAAAAAATGAACAAGATAATGTACGAACTGAGTATAGATAACTTACGCAAACTTAAAATAATCCATAGCTTACATGATTGTGAGAAATAGCTTACATTTGTCTATTTTTTATACAACATCAATTTTTAAAAATAATTTATATTTCAATAAATTCAAAATCTTATGTATACCATTTGGTAAATTTTACTTTTTATATTTACAAAAACATATAAAACCACCTGTAATTAGAAACATTTTATTTTGTATTTTTTTACTTATAAAACAGTGATTTAGTTTATAATATACATGAATCGGAAAATTCCTTATGAAAGAAGTGGCTTTGTCGATTAAAACTATGTATTGTGTGCGGCTTATCACATAAAGACCAATGCACACCTTACATTTCTTGTTTTACCACACGTGGGCGAAGTACCAGTGCCATTACCCACTAAAAACCTTATTGTTAGCTTTGGAAAATGTCATGGAAATGGTTAGAATCTTGTACGCAAGTAAAGCAAGTCATCTACACCCAGAATTAAAGCAAGATCTGATTGATATTTTAAACACTGCTGTTGATTTTAATTCTAGAAATGAAATAACAGGTGTACTATATTACGGATATGGTTACTTTGTGCAGTGCCTAGAAGGTGAACAATCGAAAATCGATACGCTTTTTTATCAACATATTCTTAAAGATTCCCGACATCAAAATTGCGAAATTCTATATCGTGAATCGATGCAACAGCGTCTTTTTAAACATTGGAGCATGAAGTTTGCACCTGTAAATAAACGTTTAGCTGATTTTTTCCAACAGACCCATCTAGATGAATTTAACCCTTATCTTTTGTCTGACTCAACAATACCGTCATTCATCCAGCTTTTAAGTGAAGAACCGCACACGTTGGCAAACCAGTATCATCATCCTAAAATTTGATTTCGATTTATTCTCAATAGCAGGACGTAGTTAATGAAAATAAGACTGTGCTACTCCAGCATACGACCAGTGGATGCTGGCGATTTGATTGAGAATCTGAATGATATTTTAAGTAAGGCTCGTGATTTCAATGCAAAGCACCAAATTTATGGTGTACTGTATTATGCCAATAATGCATTTTTCCAGTGCCTTGAAGGTGAAGAGGAAATCTTAAACGATCTTATGCAACGCATAATGCAAGACCCTCGTCACCATGAAATTAATGTGTTTAAAGCCATTGAAATTAAAAGAATTTATTTTAAAAAATGGTCGATGAAATATGCCCAAAAAAGCTCTAAAATTGACCTTTTTTTCCAACAGCTCAATGCAGATGGTTTTCACCCCTCCATGTTGAATGAGGATGTTCTACCCCAATTTGTGAATGAGTTGCTGCAAGAAGAGCAAACCAAGCTGCGCCGCAAGGTGGGACTTCATCAGCGAGGAATTAACCCTTACCTGTAAAAAGCCCATCTCTACGACGCTTATACAATTAACAGATCAATGGCTTATAATCGCATAGATTTCGATTCACCCAGATTGTCTTGCTCTCCCGTAACTGAAGCTTTGGCAAGCTTAAATAACGTCACAAGTTTTCCATCCCCTTCCCAATATTGCGCACCATGACATGTGACTTGAATCAGTTGAATATCAGGATCGTGTAAACCTTCTTTAAAGAAGATTTGATAAGCAGGCGACCAGAGTTCTTCGAGCAACTGTGGATCATTAATACACTGCGCCTTACCGCTGATAGATACAAAAGAATCACTACCCGAATAAGCAAGGTTAACTTCTGGCTGTGATGTAATACTTTGAACTAATTCAGAGTGTTTGGCTCCGATGAAAAATACATTACCGTCAAATGTTTTATTTTGTCTGGTCATAGGCGCACTATGTAAGTGTCCGTCATGATTGGTAAAAGTAACCATCACGATTCGACTATGCTGGATCAGTTTTTCAATTTTTTCGTAATCGTTTAAAGTGTTATCCATGATATTTTCTTCAATGTAAAAATATCAATATGGCCTATTTATTCAGATATTTAAATTTCATCCTGTTCATGGTGTGTTGTATTTCGATACACAATCGTCAGTTCATGTTAATTTCGCATCAGTTCAAGAGAATAGCGGATGATCTTCATCGTCAATGTGAATAACCTTAAAGGTAAGATCCTTATAAACTAATTTCTCATTCACTTGAACACGATCAAGTTGGGTCCATAACTCGAAAGGAAAAAACTCCGATGTTGTTTTATAAATCCATAACCACTGACACGTTTCAGTTTTCTTGATTGGATCTACAATAAGGTCTTTCACTCGCATAAGATGGTGAATGTTCGAATATTTATCCTGTAAAGTAACGTGTCGATTATTCATAACTCTATCTTAATCTTAATTTATCAACTTAAGCCTTTTGTCATCTAATAGTTTATGCCAAAGTGCTTCTAGATCACACGTTCCAATATATCATAAGTGTTTTTTTATATTTCTTAAAATACATAATGTATCCTATTTTATGCTTATTGTTTCGTTTTACTTAACAATTTTAAAAAGCATCATGCTAAATAACTATATTACACATCACATAGTATGTCTGTTTTTTCAGCGTTCTATATTTCGTTCCGCTCAATCCCATCTTATCACTTGGTTTATTTTTCGATATCACTCAAAATAGTACTATTGAATTAAGTGTGAGCGTTTCATGACTGATGCCTTGATATTACGTGATTTGTCCAAAACTTATCGCAATGGATTTCAAGCCTTAAAAGGAATCAACCTAACTGTTCCGGAAGGTGAATTTTATGCGCTTCTAGGTCCAAACGGTGCTGGAAAATCGACCACCATCAGTATCATCAGTTCCTTAACAAAAAAAAGTGCTGGTGAGGTCAATATTTTTGGCCATGATTTAGACAAGCAACCTTCCCGTGCAAAACAATGCTTAGGTGTTGTGCCACAAGAGTTTAATTTTGGCCATTTTGAAAAGACCTTCGATATTCTGGTGACACAGGCTGGTTATTACGGCATCCCTAAAAAACTTGCCGAGCAGCGCGCAGAATTGTATCTCGAAAAATTAGGGCTTTGGGAAAAGCGCAACATGCAGGCCAGAATGCTTTCTGGCGGTATGAAGCGTCGACTAATGATTGCCAGAGCCATGATGCACGAACCAAAGTTACTGATCCTTGATGAACCTACCGCAGGTGTCGATATCGAGTTGCGCCGTTCGATGTGGGATTTTCTAGTCGAGATGAATAATGCCGGTACTTCAATCATTTTAACCACGCATTATCTTGAAGAAGCCGAAATGTTATGTCGCCGCATTGCAATTATTGATCGGGGCGTGATTAAAGAAGACACCACGATGAAAAGCTTCTTAAATCAGTTAAGTGAAGAGTCTTTTATTTTTGATCTGGCAGAACCAGTTGAGTTATCGAATGATCTTAACATTATTGGGGTGCGCTTTAATTTGATCGATCCGCTGACACTTGAAGTGACACTAGATAAAGCACACAGTATGAATGATTTGTTTCAGCTTTTAGAAGCACAAGGCATTCAAGTCCGCAGTATGCGAAATAAGTCCAACCGACTTGAAGAATTATTTGTACGTATGGTCGAAAAAAATCTAGAGCAACAAGGAGCGGCACAATGAATTTTAGTCAGCTCTGTACAGCCTTCGGTACCTTAGTACGTAAAGAAATTCGTCGTTTTATGCGGATTTGGCCTCAAACACTGCTACCACCTGCCATCACCATGAGCCTGTACTTTATTATCTTTGGTAATCTGGTCGGTTCTCGTGTCGGTCAAATGGGTGGATTCAGCTACATGCAGTTTATTGTGCCGGGTCTGATCATGATGGCTATCATTACCAACAGTTATGCAAATGTCTCGTCAAGCTTTTTTAGTGCCAAGTTTCAAAAAAGCATTGAAGAACTGATCATGAGCCCAGTACCTTTACATCTCATTTTATGGGGCTATGTGGTTGGAGGCGTGTTTCGTGGGGTTTTGGTGGGCATTATTGTGACCATGATGAGCCTATTTTTTACCGACCTTTATATACATAACTGGTTTGTGACTATTTATACCGTCTTGGTCACATCCTTTTTGTTCGCTTTAGGTGGATTCATCAATGCCGTATATGCCAAATCGTTTGATGATATCTCGATTATTCCCACTTTTGTTCTTACCCCTTTAACGTATTTAGGTGGCGTATTCTACGCCATTAGTGCTTTGGGGCCATTTTGGCAAAAATTATCGTTGATCAATCCAATTGTGTATATGGTCAATGCATTTCGCTATGGCATTTTGGGTCAGAGCGATGTCAACGTTTCATTGTCACTGATTGTGGTGACCGTGTGCTGCGTTCTTTTATATGGCGTAGCGTATTATTTACTTTCTCGTGGTTCAGGAATGCGTGAATGAGTGTAGAAAAATCTCTTTTAGGTAAAGAAACAGAATATCCAACAACTTATGAACCCGGCATTTTGTTTCCTATTTCACGTTCATCTTCACGTGAACAATATGCAAACATTACAGGTGTTTCTCAGGGCAAAGATTGGTGGCATGTTTTTGAGCTTTCTTGGCTCAATCAAGACAGGATTCCACAAGTTGCAATTGGACGGATTACCCTTCCCGCAACCTCTGAAAATCTGATCGAGTCAAAATCATTAAAGTTATATTTTAATAGTCTAAACTTTCATCGTTTTGTGTCTAAAGCAGCACTAATTGACCTTGTTGAAAAAGATTTGAGTCAAGCTGCCAATGCAAAGGTCGGCTTTGAGTTGTTTGATGTAGATGCGCTCGAGATCAGCCAACCGTCTGGAATCTGTATCGATCAATTCAAACCAGCACGCTTGGAGTCACATCCGGATGCAAGCTTGCTTGCGCTAGATGCTGATGACCAGTCACAAATCGAAGTGAATTTATATTCACATCTATTACGCAGTAATTGTCCTGTGACTGGACAACCGGATTGGGGAACAGTTTTCATTCGTTATCAAGGTATTAAGCCTTGTTATAACAGTATTCTCGCGTATATTATTTCTTATCGTCAGCACAATGGCTTTCATGAGCAATGCGTCGAGCAGATGTACGCCGACATATGGCAAAACTTAAAGCCTGAAAAACTGATGGTGTATGCAACCTATACGCGACGCGGTGGTTTAGACATTAATCCGTGTCGTGTATCTGACTTGTCATGGATGCCAAGCCCTATTCGATTGGCCCGACAATAAAATCAATAATTGAGGATCAGACATGCCATTTTTTGGTTTTACTCCATCTGAAGCATTGCTTAAAAATATTCAGACAGGTATCGAAAAAAAGAACTCAAGTGAGCCACTGTATCCATTACGCGATCAGGTAGCCCTACAAATCAATGATGAAATTATTGATGCGCTTTTAATCGAACTTGTTCGTCGCTTTCCAGAGAGCGATAAGCGTGAAACCGCTGAAAAATTGGCAGGCTATGTCAAATCAACCGTTGCCGTTTTGCTCAAACAACTTTTAAGCAAAGCGCCCAATGATGTTGTAAAACAGTCCATCGAGTTTTCCGAACGTAGTTTATTTAAAACTGCTGAAGGAGAATATAAAGTCGGTGAGTCGCTTGATCCAGGTTTGGTCACAAATCTGAAGCATAGTTTTGCTGAAATTCAAGCAGGTAATGCTGTCGACAAGCAAGCACTGGCTGAACTTTATAAGCAATTTGCAGATGCCACGATCCGTCATTTTATGATTGAATTTAATAAAACACTGGATTTAGGCATGATCAAACGCAAGGCTGCAGATATTGGTGCTGCCGCAGTGACCAAAGCCGTTCATATCGCCATCGATAAGCTGATTCCAAATCTAAATCGTTTAGAGTTAAAAGCGCTCGCTGAGTATCATGATACGTTATTTTTTAGCAACTAAAACATAGCGCAAAAAAACCTGGATTTTTCCAGGTTTTTTTATTGCAAAATATGGATATAGATTGCCTAAATTAAGGGATATGTTAGCATGCGCCATGCATTGATTATTCCTTTGTAAAACCTTATGTCTCCAAGCTCTCAATACAAATTTCTACGCCAAGCGCCGCGCGATGGCTTAAGCACAGCAATGCTTCCATCCAAATGGCAAAGATTACATATTGATCCTTGGTTATGTTCTTTTTTGATTTTAAATGCCTGTCTTGGGCTGACTGTCTTATATAGTGCCTCTGCACAAGATATCGGGTTAGTCTCTAAGCAAGCCATGAGCTTTGGAATTGGCTTTATTGTCATGTTGACGCTCGCACAAATTCCACCGAAGGTTTATCAAGCATTTTCTCCTTATTTTTATCTGTTTGGCCTCTTTTCACTGATTGCTGTAATGGTATTTGGTGAAATTCGCATGGGTGCACAGCGCTGGATTGATATTCCCGGTTTTGGAAGTGTACAACCCAGTGAGTTCATGAAAATCGGTATGCCAATGATGGTGGCGTGGTTTTTATCGCGTAAACCGCTTCCGCCGAGCGTTCCCAATGTCATGATCACCATGCTTTTGGTTGGAATTCCATTTCTTTTAATTGCAGAACAACCTGACTTGGGTACATCTTTACTGGTATTGGCCAGTGGGTTATTTGTGTTGTTTTTAAGCGGGCTCTCTTGGAAACTCATTGGTGCTGCTGTTGCTGGCGCAGGACTCTTAATTCCAATTGCGTGGGAATTTTTATTACATGATTATCAGCGACAACGTGTACTCACACTCTTAAACCCCGAGGCAGATGCGCTCGGTACAGGCTGGAATATTATCCAATCAAAAACAGCCATTGGTTCAGGTGGATTTTCAGGTAAAGGCTTTTTAGAAGGCACACAATCACATTTACACTTTTTACCTGAGGGTCATACCGATTTTATTATTGCAGCCTACTCCGAAGAATTTGGTTTGATTGGTGTCACCATTTTAGTGCTGCTGTATTTTGCAATTATTTTTAGAACATTCCAAATTGGATTACAGTGCTTTCATAACTACGGCCGCCTTGTTGCAGGGTCGTTAGGTTTGTCCTTTTTTGTTTATGTATTTGTAAATGCTGGCATGGTTAGTGGTATTTTACCCGTAGTGGGTGTACCGCTACCGTTTATGAGCTATGGCGGCACCGCAATTATTACCCTGATGGCGACTTTTGGACTGGTCATGTCGATCCACACCCATCGATAATTATATTTTTTTATTTTAATTCAGGAATTTATAATACTATGTTGAACATGGTAGTGAAGCAACCATTTAGACGTTTTTTACTTCTCGGCAGTTTTTTTCTTACTGCCAGCTGCTCTCAAGCGAACGACTTTATCACCGATCCAAATTATCCAAGCTTTAAGCAAAAAACCATGGCCACTTATGGTCTGACTGCCGAGCAAGTCGACAATGCGATGTCAGGCGCCAAAAATCTTCCCAATATTTTAAACATCATGACACGTCCTGGTGAAAGTAAGCCATGGTATGACTATAAAGCCATGTTTTTGAGCGAAGGTACTATTCAGCGTGGCGTGCGTTTTAAAAATCAGTATGCAGATGTTTTAAACCGCGCAGAACAGCAATTTGGTGTGCCGCAATCGATTATCTTAGGTATCTTAGGGGTCGAAACAGGCTATGGCGCAAACAAAGGCTCGTTTATCACGCGTGACGCACTTGCGACTCTAGCTTTTGGTTACCCTCGCCGAGCAGATTATTTTAGTGATGAATTAGGTGCTTTGATCGCTTGGACATATAAAGAAGGCTACCCAACCAACAGTATCGTGGGTTCTTATGCGGGTGCGATTGGTTATCCTCAATTTATGCCAAGCAACATTACCAAGTTTGGTGTTGATTACGATGCAAGTGGGCATATTGACCTACGCAATTCTGCTGAAGATGCAATTGCGTCAATTGCAAATTACCTTGCTCAAAATGGCTGGCAACGAAATCAACCTATTGGATTTGCCGCACGTTATACAGGTAATACGCCAGATACAATTATTGCAAAGGATCTGACCCAGCCTACCCCTTATGGCGCACTCAAAACGCAAGGTGTTACGCCGCTAAATCCGATTGTGAAAATCGATGATCTTGACTTGGTCAACGTTATACAATTACAAGAAAATTATGGTCCTATGTACTATATTACCTATCCAAATTTTCAAGTCATTACGACCTATAACCGCAGCAGAATGTATGCCACAGCGGTTTGGTTGTTGGGTACCGAAGTCGCCAGTAGATGATGTAATTTTTTAAAAATATATAAAAGTCAATAAATATTTTTGTTAAAAAGAGCACTAAATAGCCACTTTAAACTTAATGTTACAATTTAGGTTATTTTTTGCTCATTTTTTGTGAGATTTTGTCCTTTTTGTAACTTTTTTACTTCAAACACTAGACACTCTGCAAAGCCGATGAATATCATCCCCCTCCATAAAGCAATTGCAAAAGTGAATAAATTAGGCTGTTCACATTATTTTGGCTACTTGCTAAGCCTTGTGAATTGTCTCTAGGAGTTTAAGTAATGCAGTTAACGTTAAAGTACGCTTTAGCACTCAGTATTGGACTGGCAGTTATCCAGTCACAAGCAGAAATGGTTCCCGCATCATCTCTTAATGGCGATGCAGACGGTTCAAGTTTGGCTGCTCGCGTCTTGAATAAAGATTCGCAGAACAACTTCAATTCCCATTTCTCTAATTTAAATAGTCTTTCAATCACCGAAAGTTCGGGTGACAAAATCCGTCGTCAAACTATCGCGGCTAAAATCGAGATCCCTGAAGAAGAGCCTTCAGTGATTGAAAAATTAAATTCTGTAGCATCGAACACTGTTCGTAAATTTAGCCAGACCGGTATCGCATCTTGGTATGGTCGTCAGTTTCATGGTCGTAAAACGGCTAACGGTGAAACTTTCGACATGAACGAGCTTACTGCAGCACACCGTAGTCTGCCGCTGAACTGCTACATTCGCGTGACCAACAAAGACAACGGCAAAAGTGTCGTGGTTAAAGTCAACGATCGAGGTCCATTTCATGGCAATCGAGTCGTAGATTTATCTTACGCAGCAGCTAAACGCATTGGACTCGCGAGTGCGGGTACAGGCAAAGTAAGTATTGAGCGTGTTGATGGTCCAAATTCATAAGCTTTAGCTCCTTCACTTTTGCAATAAAGAAGCCACCATCCGGTGGTTTCTTTATTTTTGTTCGATACATTCTTGTTCTGATGTGTGAATGTTTAAGTTAAAATGATTAGCCGTGGTTCACAATGCAATTTTACGAAACGATCACTTTTTAAACACAAAAACTAACCAAATTGTAGCTTGGTCTTAATTTGCTCTGATTTGCGTGCTATACAACAAAACGCCTCAAAAGCTACCCTAGTAGCAAAAATGTTTAAAGATGCGGTTTAACGCGAGCTTATAAGGCAAATTCGAGAAAGTTTTAAGGTCACTTTTGCTCAAAATGGTTTTTCCAATTGTTTTAAACGTTTTTGGCGATGAATTTTTATATTTTTTAGATTTGTTCGCCCGAGTCAAAAATCTGTTTTGACCGCATGCATATTGTGTTTTATATTCGTTAAATAAAGGAATAAATAAAACAAGGATGATCCACATGAAAACCATTACGGAATGGTTTGACGAATACAGCCAAAGCCATCAAAACCAAACCAATAAAAAAATTCATTGGGTGTGCGTACCTGCAATTTTGTTTTCAATTATTGGTTTAATTTACCATTTTAGTGCATTACTGACCGCACTCCTGATTGTACTTTCACTGATATTTTATGCACGACTAGACTTAGTCCTTGCCGTGGCAATGGCGGCTCTAGTTGCTGTCATGGCATGGTTGATCTATGTATTGCCTGTTGGCGTGGGGTTTTATATTGGTGTTTTTATTGTGGCGTGGATCGGGCAATTCTACGGCCATAAGGTTGAAGGCAAAAAACCTTCCTTTTTAAAAGATGTACAATTTCTGTTGATTGGTCCGCTCTGGTGCATGGATGCCTACTTGGCTAAAATTTTACCCAGTTGGAAAAGTAAACAACAATTAAATTAACATGCACTCTCTTGGCATTTAATGAATAATTTAAATGTTTCGCTGGAAGCATCTCTTCATTACTGATAGATGCTTCCATTAAATTTTAGCCAGCCATTTAAGTGCCTACCTTTCGGGTCACGATGCGTCCAGTGTATAACACCGCCTTTTGGCGTGTACTCATATTCACCATAAAACTCTACACGATCACCTTTTTGCAAGCCTTGTAAACGCGGCGATAAGTCGATGTTATGTGCAATAAGTACTGTTTGTCCATTTTCCAATCTTAAGATAAATTTCTGGTGCCGTGACCCTTGATTATCGTCAGGCAAAACGGCTTTGACCTGCCCTGCTCCTTGTACCTGAACATTGCTTTTTTTCTGCTCGAAAGCCAATTTGATTGCATCGTTGTTAAAATCTTGAGTAGTGACTGGCGACGTTTGAATTTGTGATGCAACATGAGGCTCACGTTGGTTTAAAACAAAAAAATACACCAGCAAAAAGGCGATAACAGCCACAACGATGTAGGTATTTATTTTTTTCATTTTTGAAATATCCATTTTTGTCTAAAAAAAAAGCCCCTAATTTAGGGGCTTTTTTTTACAAAATAAGTAATTATTTTGCAGCGGCTTGAGCAGCAGCAACTTCTTCAGCGAAGCTCATTTCTGCTTTTTTCTCAATACCTTCACCCACTTCGAAACGTACAAATTCAACAATAGTCGTTTCAGTTGCTTTAAGTACATCAGCAACTTTCTTGTCATTGTCGATTACATACATTTGACGATCAAGTGCAACTTCGTTCAAGTATTTATCAACTGAACCAGATACCATTTTTTCTACGATATTTGCAGGTTTGCCAGATTCAATTGCTTTTGCTTCAGCAATTTCTTTCTCTTTTGCAACTAGATCTGCTGGTACTGCATCAGCACTTACCGCAACTGGATTGAACGCTGCAACGTGCATTGCAATACCTTTACCAGTTTCTGCGCTACCTGTAAATGATACAACAACACCGATACGAAGACCGTGTTTGTAAACTGCAAGGTTTTGACCTTCAACAATTTTCGCACGACGAACTTGGATGTTTTCACCAATTTTTTGAACAAGAGCAATACGCGCTTCTTCAACTGATTGACCGTCTTCCAATTTAAGTTCAGCAATTTTTTCAGCTTCAGTTACACCTGAAGCAAGAATTGCTTTTGCAACCGCATTAGAGAAGTTAGAGAAGTTTTCGTCTTTTGCAACGAAGTCAGTTTGACAGTTTACTTCTACCAATGCTGCTTTGTTACCGTCTTGAACGATTGTGATCGCGCCATCAGCTGCAATGTTACCTGCTTTTTTTGCTGCTTTTGCTTGACCAGATTTACGAAGGTTATCAATCGCAAGCTCGATATCGCCATTCGCTTCTGTTAATGCTTTTTTGCATTCCATCATTGCAAGACCAGTACGGTCACGTAATTCTTTTACCATGCTTGCAGAAATTGCAGTCATGTTGTTCTCCTAAATAGGTAGAAAAAGTAAATCTTTGAACAAAAACGGCCCAAGGAAACTCTGGGCCGTTTGCTTTTTTTCGACGCTTAATTTGCCACCCTTACATGTCGCAAAAATGACAATCAGGCGTCAAACGCATTAAGCCTCAGAAGCAGCTGCTGCTTCTTCGCCTTTAGCTTGAGCATTCGCTTGAGATTGCGCGTATTCTTTACCAGCAAGAATTGCATCAGCCATAGCTGAAGCATATAAAGTTACTGCACGAATCGCATCATCGTTACCCGGGATAACGTAGTCTACGTTGTCTGGGTTAGAGTTTGTATCAACGATACCAATTACAGGAATACCAAGGTTTTTAGCTTCTTTAATTGCAATCGCTTCGTGATCAACGTCGATTACAAATAATGCGTCAGGTAAACCACCCATGTTTTTAACACCGCCTAAAGAACGCTCAAGTTTCTCCATCTCACGGCTACGCTCTAATGCTTCACGCTTAGTCAGCTTAGCAAAAGTACCATCTTGAGATTGAGTTTGAAGATCTTTCAAACGGCTGATAGATTGGCGAAGTGTTTTCCAGTTCGTCAACATACCACCTAACCAACGGTGATCTACATATGGTTGACCAGCGCGTTGAGCTTGTTCACGGATGATGTTAGAAGCAGCACGTTTAGTACCAACGAACAAAACTTTGTTCTTTTTGCTTGCTAATTGGTTAGCGAAGTTCAAAGCATCATTTAACGCAGGAACAGTGTGCTCAAGGTTGATGATGTGAATTTTGTTGCGTGCGCCAAAAATGTATTGACGCATTTTTGGGTTCCAGAAACGAGTTTGGTGACCAAAGTGCGCGCCTGCTTGAAGAAGGTCGCGCATGCTTACGTTGTAATCTGCCATTTTCTTTACCTTAAAGTTGGGTTAGGCCTCCATATGTCCGCATTCTCCACCTATTGCTAGGCACCCAGAGTAATGTGACGACATATGTGCGGATTTTTTCCTATTTCATCTACGCAATTCATAAAATATATTCACGAAAAGCATTTGATAAAATGGGCGGGTATTTATACCATAACTGCTTTGAAATTACCAAAAGTTTTTAAGTATCATGAATAGTACGTACACGGCTCCAAGTCGACTGATTAAAACTCCTGAAGAAATTGAAAAAATGCGTATCGCAGGACGACTGGCGGCTGAAGTTCTTGACATGATTAAACCGTATATTCAGCCAGGCGTGAGCACGCTTGAGCTGGATCGAATCTGTCATGATCATATCGTCAATGTTCAACAGGCCATTCCGGCATGTCTGGGCTATGGCGCAGCGCCAGGTCGTCCAGCGTTTCAGCACACTATTTGTACTTCTGTTAACCACGTGGTGTGTCACGGGATTCCATCTGCTGAAAAGATTCTCAAAAAAGGCGATATTTTAAATATCGACGTAACTGTGATTAAAGATGGTTACCATGGCGACACCAACATGATGTATGTGGTAGGTGGAGAAACTTCAATTCTAGCAAATCGTTTATGCAATGTGGCACAAGAAGCCATGTACCGCGGCATGCAAACGGTTCGTGCCGGCTCATTTATTGGCGACATTGGTCATGCCATTCAAAAGTATGTCGAATCTGAGCGTTTCAGTGTGGTGCGTGAATATTGTGGCCATGGTATCGGGACCGTGTTCCATGATGAGCCACAAGTTTTACACTACGGTCAGAAAGGCACCGGCATGCAACTCGAAGCAGGAATGACTTTTACCATTGAGCCAATGGTCAACGCTGGTGTTTGGCAAACCAAATTGCTTGGCGACAAATGGACTGTGGTCACCAAAGACCACAAGCTCTCTGCACAGTTTGAACACACGATTTTGGTGACTGAAACCGGACTCGAAGTGCTCACTGCTCGTCCAGAAGAAGATTTGTCTCGTTTTATGTAAAACTTAAAATTTGTGTGTTTAAAAGGCCATCAAGATGGCCTTTTTTTATTGACTTTAGCTTTCATTCATATTTCCTTCATAATTCCAAACTTCATTTCTTTTTTGCTACATATGCAATATTTTATTTTACAGGATCTGCTCGTTTTAACATTTAAGATGTTTTTTAGAAAAATGATCACAAAAACTGGACATGGAGTCCCTTCAGATGAACAAATCTTTTGCTGGCTTAATGACAAGCCTCTTATTCATTTCTGCACATAGCCATGCTGCCTCACCTTACTTTAGCTTAAAAGATGGCGATGGATTTAAACGCTTTTCCGTTTCAGCGGGCTGGTTACATGCCATGCCACAAGGAAAAGCCAACCCCGTTAGAATCAATACCCCAATTGCCGAAGGTACACAGTCTAAAGTAGGTGATGTCTCGACGGATAGCGTACTCAATGCCATTGACCAAAGTACTGTTTCGGGTAAGGCATGGTATACCCTACTTAATTCAGGCTATAAGGGCTTACTTGGAGGTAATACCTTACCTGCGGCATTATCTGGTACTGCAACCATCAACGGTTTGTCACAATGGGAAGCACCAAATTCAGGCCTTGAAGCCGATGATGTCGATACTCTTGGCCTACTGTTTAACTATAATTTTACCGATAATTTATCGCTTGAGATTAAAGGTGGTATCCCGCCTAAGGTCGATATTTTAGGTAAAGGTACAATTTATGCACCTCTCTCTGGCGCTGCCACTCCCCTAAAAGACGGTTCGTTGCTGGGTAATGCCTTGGGTAATATTATTGGTTCAGCAGGTGGTAATATCCCACTAAAACAAGACATCAAAATTACAGATTTATCTCAAGGGAAGCGTGCTTCATCTGTACGGGCATGGTTACCTGCAGCAGAACTGCAGTACCAGTTTGGTAAATCTGGTGTAAATAAATTCAGACCCTATGTGGGAGTGGGCGTGATGTATGCATATTTTAATGACATTAAGCTAAACCCTGGGATTGAATCTGATCTGATCACCGCAGGTAATATGATCCGAAACATTCAGGACAACAAAGCGGGCGCAGCATTAGATAAAAAAACATCAAGCGCCAATCCAGTGGTGAAAGTAGATGCAGCCGATGCATTCGCACCGATTGCCACAGTGGGTGCAACTTACGACTTTAATGATAGCTGGTTCGCAGTGGGTTCTGTGTCTTATGCCAAACTTAACAGTGAGGCAAAAATTACGGTCACCGATGGTAATACTGGCGCAGAGCTAATCAACTCAAAAACAAAAATCGATATTGATCCAATCATTACTTATGTCGGTGTCGGTTATCGTTTCTAAATGCAAGATTAAGCTGTTTTAAATACAAATTAAAAGCAACTTCGGTTGCTTTTTTTTCACATAAGCGAGATTAAAAAGAAAGAGTGCCGAATGTGACTATTGTTATCTGATAATAATAAATAGATAAAAAACAAAAGACTGCACTAAGATTCCAGCTTTTCATAATCTATTCACTTTTTATCATTTCATTGTTTGTATGGGATTTCATATGCTCAAAACCAGCCAAATTAGAATACAAGTAGATTTAAATGAGCAGTCTCACGCCACTCTCACAAGCGATCCATAATGCGCCGCGCTGGCATGAACCTAAACATCTTCAACCTAGTGAAGAAATTCAGATTCAACCACTTGATCATGCTGCTTTGGGTGCTATTGTGACTGGACTCGATGCAAAAAAAGCGCAAACTGGCGAAACCATCTTTAAGTTAAAACAGGCTTTGGCCCAGCATCTGGTACTTATTTTTAAAAAACAGCAACTCGATGATTTACAGTTTTTAGCATTTGCCAGTTATTTTGGCTCAATTTTCCGACCAAGCAAAGACAATCCCGTGTTGGGATATGATTTGGAAACAGGCGTACCACCCGACGTTGTACCCGTATCTAATGCCGTGGGGCAAGGCGACTATACAGGGCACGGCGAACTGGCACCCCATGCCGATCACCAATGGACACCTTTACCCTCTTTTGGTTCATTGCTGTATGCAATTGAATTACCCAAAGCGGGTGGAAAAACATCATGGATCAATACCATTGCAGCCTATGAAGCACTCGACGACGATCTCAAACAGCATATTCGTTCACTGCAATTGATTACTTACAATCCATTTGTACGCGCTCAAAGCAACAACGGTTCAAAAGCTAATGGGCATACTCCATTGTATCGTTTTGATGATCAGCCTGTCGTAGGTCATGCTTATCCTCACCCACTGGTTCGGACACATGCAGAATCTGGCAGATCAGCTCTTTGGCTCAGTGCAAAAAATGAAGTTGAACTGGTAAATTACAATGATATTGCCGGGGCAGAATTAATTGCACGCTTACGCGAACATTTGGCTCAACCTGAATTTCGCTATACGCATGATTGGGAAGTCGGAGATATCGTGTTTTGGGACAATCAAGTTACCTTACATGCACGTAAGCCTTTTCCTTCAGAGCAGCGACGCTTATTAAAACGTATTAGTCTGGCTGGTGGTCGTCCGTTCTAATTGTCATAAAAGTATCAAATTTTTTTGATCTAATAAAAATAAAAAACAAAAATAATATTCAACTTATCAACGCAAAAGCCCGTCAAACGACGGGCTTCATTTTTAGCTACATCATACTCAAGTTTAAATCTTAAAATAAACGATTTAGACCATTCAATGCTGCAACACGGTAGGCTTCAGCCATGGTCGGATAGTTAAAGGTCGTTTCCATAAAATACTTTAATGTATTATTTGGACTTTGCATTACAGCCTGACCAATGTGAATAATTTCAGACGCATTATTACCAAAACAATGAATCCCTAAAATTTCCAAGCTATCGCGGTGGAACAAGATTTTAAGCTCGCCCACAGTATCACCCGTAATTTGTGCGCGCGCCAAATGACGAAACGATGATTGTCCTACTTCGTAAGGAATTTTTTCTTCTGTCAGCTCTTGCTCAGTTTTACCAAAACACGAAATTTCTGGAATGGTATAAATACCAGTTGGAATATCGGTTACAGGTTTTACGTTTTCTTCGCCACTCATATTTGCACCGGCACAGCGCCCTTGGTCATAAGCTGCTGATGCTAGAGATGGCCAACCTACGACATCGCCCGCGGCATAGATATTTTCCACTTCAGTCTGATATTTCTCGTTCACTGCCAGCTGGCCACGGCCATTTGGTTTCAGGCCAACATTTTCTAAGCCTAAACCATCGGTATTACCTGAGCGTCCGTTACACCACAAAATCGCATCGGCTTTGATTTTTTTACCACTTTGTAAATGTAACACCACATAATCATCGTGCGTTTCAAGATGATCAATTTGTTCATTATGACGAATCAGCACGCCTTGTTCACGTAAGTGATATGACAATGCATCGGCAATTTCATCATCGAGATAGCTCAGAAGCTTATGTTGCGTGTTAATCAAATCGACTTTGTGATTCAAACCAATAAAAATTGATGCATATTCACAGCCAATTACGCCTGCGCCGTAGATAATAATTTTATGAATGGTGTAGTCGAGATCTAGAATCTTGTCTGAATCAAACACACGTTTATGATTAAAGTCTAGACCTTTGGGTTGATAAGGACGGCTACCGGTCGCAATCACAAGTTGATCAAAAATAATGGTTTCTTTGATTCCTTCAGGCGTAAACACCAACACCGTATTTTGATCTTGAATGTATGCACGACCATTGAACACATCAATATTGTTTCGATCGTAAAAACGAGTATGTGTAGATACTTGTTGCTGAATCACGCGATGGGCATTACTGAGTACCTGTTTCATGGTGAATTTTTTCCATTCACCCACTTTTTGAAACATTGGATCACGTTGATAACGAATAATACTTGATACTGTCTGACGCAATGCCTTACTCGGAATCGTTCCGACATGGGTACAGTTTCCACCCATCTGTTCACGAATATCTACAATTGCAACACGCTTACCTGCTTTTGCAAGCTTCATTGCCGCGCCTTCGCCCGCAGGTCCTGAACCGAGAACTAACGCATCATATCTGATGAAATTCCCACTAACGACCTCTTTCTTACGTGGCATTTAAAGCTCCTTCAATCCGATCAGTTGAAACATTTTATAATAAATAGGGGCACTATGCTGCCCAATAATGTATTTCTCAAGCCTATATTATGCAATAACGACATTTTTTATATGAATAATGAATTTGCCCCATTTTAGACTAAGTCCGTTATAATAATGTCAATTAAAATTCTCGCGAATAACATTGGAATTGTTAACTATGTCTGAAAACCGTAAACCTGAACAGGGTGTAAAACTACGTGGTGCGGAAAAAGTAGCCCGAATTCCTGTAAAAGTTGTTCCTACGGTTGAAGTACCGCGCAAGCCAGACTGGATTCGCGTCAAAATGACGGCACCAGAAGAGGTGCAACGAATTAAGACCACTTTACGTGCACAAAAACTTCACACGGTATGTGAGGAAGCTGCTTGTCCGAATCTGCCTGAATGTTTTGGTGGTGGCACAGCAACCTTCATGATCATGGGTGATATCTGTACGCGCCGTTGTCCGTTTTGTGATGTTGCACACGGTCGACCAAATGCACTAGATGCAGATGAACCTCGCCACATGGCAGAAACCATTGCTAATTTAAAGCTTAAATACGCGGTGATTACCTCTGTTGACCGTGATGACCTTCTAGACGGCGGTGCACAGCACTTTGTCGACTGTATTAAAGAAGCGCGCGCATTAAGCCCGACCACCTTACTTGAAATTCTGGTACCAGATTTCCGTGGTCGTATGGATATTGCGCTTCGAATCATGACTGAATGTCCGCCAGATGTGTTTAACCATAATATCGAAACGGTTCCACGCTTGTACAAAGCAATGCGTCCAGGTTCTGATTATCAGCATTCTTTAACATTACTTAAGATGTTTAAAGAATATTGCCCAGATATTCCAACTAAATGTGGCTTGATGGTGGGTATTGGTGAAACTGAAGAAGAAGTGATTGCCCTACTTGATGATCTGCGTGCGCATGATGTCGATTACGTCACGATCGGGCAATATCTACAACCCTCTAAACAGCACGCACCGATCGATCGATTTGTCAGCCCAGAAGAGTTTGAGCGCTATGCAGAGCATGGTCGTAAACTCGGTTTTCGTAATATCTGGTCGGCACCAATGGTACGTTCAAGCTACTTTGCAGATCGTCAGTATCATGGTGAGCCAGTCCCTGCTGTTCGTCGTAAAGCAGATCCAGCCAAAAAAATTAATGTACAAACTATCGAAGCCTAAATTTAGTTTAGCTTCAAAGTCGAAAAAAGCCTCTCACTTTGAGAGGCTTTTTTTTGTTGAAAAAACGCCAAATTAGTTTAACGTTTTGTGACAAATCAACAACATAGCTCACATTTTTTACATTTTAATATACAATAGTCATTGAAAGTACAAAAATAACTTGTTTATCTTGATCAATATAAAGGGAAATACAAAATTAATTCATGATTAATCAGATTGCCCCTAAAAACGACAAATCGCGTCATTGATTCAAATAAAGAAGTTCCTGTTTTAGTTACCTGTTAGCGCATTAATTTTAATTCTAAATGCAACAACCCAAGGAGTAAGTATGACTTTTTTCCTGTTTATCGTTGCTCTACTGGTACAAATCTTCACTGTTTGGGCTGTATTTTATTTCAGCGTTTCCAGAAGTGTCGGAAGTATTGTGACCATTATTGTGGCCTTGGCCTGTGCTTTTGTATTTACTGCATGGTCACTCTTGTTAGGTATTCCACTTATTCTGCTCAGCGTCATCTTGCTGGTCGATCCATTACGCTTTGGTCTGATCACTAAACCTGCCTATAAAACTCTAGCCAACTCAATGCCAAGCATCAGCACAACAGAACAAGAAGCGCTTGAAGCAGGCACCAGCTGGTGGGAAAAAGAACTTTTTACAGGCGCACCTGATTGGAATACATTCAATGCCTATGCTTTTCCACAATTATCTGAAGAAGAGCAAGCCTATCTGGACACTGAAGTTGAACAGCTTTGTAGCATGTTAGATGAATGGGAAATTCATCATAAAGGTAAAGATTTACCCGAGCATGTATGGCAATTCATTAAAGATAAAGGTTTTTTAAGTTTAATTATTCCTAAATCTTACGGCGGTAAAGAATTTAGTTCATTTGCGCAAAGCCGCATCATGAGTAAAATTGCTTCTCGCTCCCTCACTGCTGCTGTAAGTTGTATGGTGCCAAACTCATTGGGACCAGGTGAGCTTTTGATGCACTACGGCACAGACGAACAAAAGCAACGCTACTTGCCGGGTTTGGCTGCTGGTACAGAAATTCCATGTTTTGGTCTAACAAGTCCAGAGGCTGGTTCAGATGCTGGTGCAATTCCCGACACAGGTGTAGTGTGTTACGGCGAATACGAAGGTCAGGAAGTTCTTGGCTTACGTATGAACTTCTCTAAACGTTGGATTACCCTCGCACCGGTTGCGACTGTGGTGGGTCTGGCATTTAAACTTTACGATCCGGATGGATTGCTTGGCGATACGTCTAAAAATGAATACGGCATTACCTGTGCCTTAATTCCTGCCACACATCACGGAATTCAGATTGGTGCGCGGCACTATCCTGGCTCGCCATTTATGAATGGTACTGTAGAAGGTCGTGATGTTTTTATTCCAATCGACTGGATTATCGGTGGTCCTAAAAATGCTGGGCGTGGCTGGCGTATGCTCATGGAATGCCTTGGTGTTGGCCGTGGTATTTCACTTCCAGCACTTGCAACGTCTGCAGGCGAAATGAGCTATTTGACGGTGGGTGCATTTGCAAAAGTACGCGAACAGTTCAAACTCTCTGTAGGCAAGTTTGAAGGTGTACAAGAAGCCACCAGCGATATTGCCAGCGATACGTATATGCTTGAGGCATTTCGCTACTTTGTGACCTGTGGTCTAAATGAAGGCGGCAAACCTGCTGTCATGACCGCCATGGCGAAATATTACGCCACTGAAACTATGCGTAAAGTTATCAACCATGGTATGGATGTTGTCGGCGGACGTGCGATTCAGCTTGGACCACGTAACTTTTTGGCCCTGTCTTATCAAGCCATTCCAGTTGCAATTACAGTTGAAGGCGCCAATATTCTTACCCGCTCATTGATGATCTTTGGGCAAGGTTCGATGCGCTGTCATCCCTACTTGTTTGATGAACTACAACTACTTCAATCGAACGACAAGCAATCTGCGATCAAGCAGTTTCATGAGATTTTGTTTAAGCATCTTGGATATACCTTTAACCGTGGGGCGCGCTCATTTGCTTATGGCTTTACCGGGGGATCAAACGATTCACCCGTCATTTCGGATGACTTTACCCAGCCTTACTACAAGATCATCAATCGCTTTAGCGCCAATCTTGCACTGACTGCGGATATGTCTTTGGGACTACTGGCAGGTGATATTAAACGTAAAGAAATGCTTTCGGGTCGTTTGGCCGATATCCACGCGCATATCTTCATCGCCAGTGCGATTTTAAAATACTACGCCTATGGTACAAAATCGGAAGCAGAACAACTGCATGCAAAATTAGCACTGGAAAAATCACTTTATACCGTTCAAGAAGCATTTTTCGGGTTATTTGAAAACTTTCCGGTCAAACTGGGTGCAGCTTTGGTCAAATTCGTGTGCTTCCCGCTTGGTCGCCCACTCTCCAAACCAAGTGATGATCTTAAACAAGCTGTAGCGGATTTGATGATTAAAGAAAATCCTTTCCGTGCCGAGCTTAAAAAGCATGTGTTTTACACACAAGATCCAGATGATGTGACAGGTCGACTTGAGTCTACGTTCCAGATGCTCCTGCAAATTGAACCACTCTGGCATAAATTTAAAAAAGCTGAATCTAAAGATCAGTTTAAAGGTCTTACTTTTGAAGAGCATATTACAGATGCGGTGAGTCAGGGTTTTATCACTGAATCTGAAGCACAAAGCCTGATTGTCTATAATGCAAAACGCTTCGACAGCATGCTCACCGATGTGTTTGATATGCAACTCAAGGAGGATTTAGAGCTGGATAATCCTCATCTTCCACGAACAGGCGAAGCAACCTTCGATCTTGATCGTATTTAACTCAATCGATAGATTATGGTAAAAGCGTCTTCGGACGCTTTTATTTTATTGAGAGGAAAATCGAAATGTCACAAGACGACTATAATAATGGACTGAAAATACGCACCGAAGTCATGGGCGAGCACTTTGTTAAACGTGCCCAAGACAATACCGTACCTTTTACAGCACCATTGCAGGATTGGATTAATGAACATGCATGGGGCTCGACATGGCAACGTGACGGTGTTTTACCACGTAAATACCGCTCATTGATTACCCTAGCGATGCTGACAGCACTCAAAGCTCCCACTGAACTCAAAGGTCATGTTCGCGGTGCATTGAACAATGGATGCACTGTAGAAGAAATTCAGGAAACCTTGCTGCACTCATTGCCATATTGCGGCGCACCAGCAGCACAAGAAGCGTTTCGTGCGGCGCTTGAAGTAATTGAGGAGTATCAACTCAAGCAATCTGATTAAAACAACTGGATACCGTTTCTTCCATGTCGTTTCACCAGATATAGCGCCTTATCTGCGACACCAAACCAGTCTGAGACAGACTGTGCACTCTCAGATGAGGCAATCCCGATACTGACTGTGGTAAAAAAAGCTGAATCTGTCGACAATCTAATCTGCTGTACAGCAGATTGAATGTTTTGTGCCAACTGAATAACATCCTCATCAGATCGATTCATAACAATAATCGCAAGCTCATCCCCACCAAACCGAGCCGGTGTATCTTCGGGTCCACTCATTTGTCGTAAAAGGTCTGACATCTGACTTAAAAAGTAATCACCTTCATCGTGACCATAGTTATCGTTGATGTGTTTGAAATAATCTACATCCAGAAGCATTAAATGTGCGGTCACGCTACTATTTTGCGTCTGAGCAAAAGTGGTTGCTAAACGCTGCTCAAACAATCTTCGATTGGGAATTTGTAATCGGGGATCTATTAACGCAATACGCTCATATTCATGGTTTTTATCAATTAATTGGATTGCCAGATTACGGGTGAGCACACTTAGCGACATCAAATAGATCGTCGCCAATGGTAATGACCACCACACCATTTGGGGGCTCAACGCGAGATTTAGCTTAAAGCCAGCCAATCCCCACACCATGATCAGTGTAATAAATAGTGCGATGAGCGAAGGTCTTAGAATCTTCCATCCACCCGCTGCATATCGATCTGAAATTAAAATTGCCAATAATATCAACGAGGGAAAAGGACTCAATTGCATCATTGCGATCCAGAAGCCACCCAACGCACCGTCAATAATCAAACTGATATTGGTTAAGCGCACCACATTTGAGGAATTCATCGCAATTACATAGGCAGTTAAAGGCCAAATTAATGCATTAAAAGCCAATAACACATAAAACTCGTATTGATAATTTAAAAAATACAGAACCGATGCGATTGACATGAAGCACAGCAACGAGCCAACTTGACGCATTACAAAGATTCGAAAAACATAACGTTTTCGACGCGTCACTAAAATTGTGTTGTCCGTTTTTATGTATGGCATGATCGGCTGCTGTATAAAAATTGAAAGTAACTGCCTATACGTTCTGAAAAAGTAGATCCATCACTTTTGTCATTATTAATTCTAACTGTCTTTTTAGAGAAATATAATAGCTTTACTTCATAATTCCATTTTTTTAATATGCGATATCCAAAAACCTGATATATATCACATATTATTCAATGAGATTGAATCCTACAGCCAAACTAAAAAATTACGATAAATATTTATCATTTTGCTTAATACCAAAGTAATTTAAATTTTTTTACATAAAACACGTACAGCATGTACAGATTGTTCATGATCATGCAACACATCAGATCGCGTGTTCGTCTTAAACTTATAATCAATTGATATTTAATTAGTTTAAGCACAGTTAAAACAGCCAAATTTGCCATTTTGATTGCGCAACAAACTGATTATTGGTTCGATTTTATGCTTATGTTCTCTAAACATCACTTTACTTTGTCAAAAAGCTAAAGTGAGTTTAACCACAAGGAACCTTTGATTCATGTCTAGAAAAACAACAACACCACTCGGTATTGATGATGTCGAGATTGTCGACTACGACAAGACCAAAAAAGCCATTAAGGCTGCAGCTCTGGGGAATGCAATCGAATGGTTTGATTTTGGTGTATACGGCTACGTCGCCTATATCTTAGGTAAAGTATTTTTCCCAAATGCTTCACCCAGTGTTCAAATGATTGCAGCACTGGCCACTTTCTCTATTCCTTTTATTTTCAGGCCTCTTGGGGGGCTTTTTTTTGGTCGTTTAGGCGATAAATATGGCCGGCAAAAAGTTTTAGCGATCACCATTATCATCATGTCTGTGAGTACCTTTGGTATTGGCTTAATTCCCTCTTATGAAAGCATTGGAATATGGGCACCAATTTTACTGTTAATTGTGAAAATTGCGCAGGGCTTTTCCGTAGGCGGTGAGTATGCAGGCGCCGCAATCTTTGTGGCCGAGTATTCTCCAGACCGTAAACGCGGCTTCATGGGGAGCTGGTTAGATTTTGGCTCTATTTTGGGTTTTGTGGTCGGTGCAGGTGTTGTTTCAGTCATTAGCTTCGCCGTAGGCGAAAATGCCTTTATGGAATGGGGCTGGAGAATTCCGTTTTATCTTGCACTGCCTTTGGGTCTGATTGGACTGTATTTACGCCATAGCTTAGATGAAACACCTACATTTCAAGCCCATACTGAAACTCAAAGCCAATTAAAAAAACCGAAAAAAATTGGATTTATGCAAATCTTGCGTCAGCATAAACGTAGTTTAATGGTGTGCGTGGGTCTGGTTATTTGTACCAATGTCACCTACTACATGCTACTTACGTACTTGCCTAGCTACTTTTCGCATAACTTAGGCTATTCAGAAGATCATGGCGTGCTGATCATTATCGCAGTTATGGTGGGTATGTTATTTGTACAGCCGTTTGTGGGTATGCTGAGCGATAAAATCGGACGTAGACCATTCGTGTTTGCGGGCAGTATTGCGCTTGTGTTGTTTGCTTATCCTGCATTTGTATTACTCGACACCAACAACACCCTATTGATCTTTTTAGGCTTATTAATTTTAGCGCTGTCATTAAATATGTTGATTGGTGTAATGGCATCTACCCTGCCTGCATTGTTTCCAACCGAAATACGCTATAGCGCGCTTGCAATTGCCTTTAATATTTCTGTTGTCATTGCCGGTTTGACGCCAACCATTACAGCCACTTTGGTTGAAACCACACACAATATAATGATTCCAGCTTATTATCTGATGGTTTGTGGTGTATTTGGAATTATCACCGCAATTTATCTGAAAGAAACGGCCAATCTACCATTAAAAGGTGCAACGCCAATGGCAGTAGACAGCGATGAAGCGGAAGAGTTACTTGAGCAATATCACGGTAATATCGAACAAAAAATCGAGCAAATTGACGAGCAAATTGATGAGTTGCAAAAAAAACGCGACAAACTTGCTAAACAACATCCAGATATCGATTAAGTCATATAAAAAAAGTGGGCAATATTGCCCACTTTTTTAATGCGATTTAAAAAAATATTTTAGTTTAACTTGCCCGAATGCATCAGTTGAACCCGACGATCATCGATCAGGATCACTTGTCGGCAAATGCCCTCAGCCTTGCGCTGATGCTCAAATACGAGCTTTGGCATTGGGTCAAAACTATCAAAAAAACAGATCTCTTGATCGTCAATACTATATACCAAAGACTGATTTCCTATTCCATCCAGCGTGTCATACGACACTATGGCCATTTTGCCCTGTTCGATTGCTGTTTGAATCGCCTCGTAGGAGATTGCAGGTTCTATAGCAATATCACGCGTACGTGCTTCCTGATAAAGCTTGCGTTCACTGGCATCGATATGCGGATCTTTATCGGTATAAAAAGCCACCTGAAAGCCAAGCGTATCGAGTGCCACTGCCAATGCAATGGTAAAAGTACCCTGCTCCGGATCGTGCTGACATAATCTTGCAATTTCGCCAACATCCATTTCAATACCGTGATGTTGAAACAGCATCCATAAAGAAAAAACCCCACAATTGGCCTCAAGATGAAGTAATGATTCAGGAATATTTAAAGCCATCGAATTGAGCTCGCTGTTTATTTATGCGAATCATACACAAAACAGCGTTGGCACTATAGTGATTTCCAAGTACAATACCTCACTAGTCGAGGGATGCTGCGACGATTGATTGGCACTAAAAATCAATTCGCCAGGCTCGACGATCGGTCAATTGAAAGTGCTTGCACCAACTGACCAACAACGGCATCCGCGAACTGAATGATCAATATTTGTTTTTTAATAGGAGATCGTGATGAACGCGGTTAATGCTTCATTTACTGATTACAAAGTTGCTGACATCTCTTTAGCAGAATACGGCCGTAAAGAAATTAAACTTGCAGAAGCTGAAATGCCTGCTTTGATTGGTTTGCGTAAGCGTTATGCAGCAGACAAACCACTTGCAGGTGCAAAAATTCTGGGTTGTATTCACATGACCATCCAGACTGCTGTACTTATCGAGACTTTGGTTGAGCTTGGTGCAGAAGTACGTTGGACATCATGCAATATTTTCTCGACACAAGATCATGCAGCAGCAGCAATTGCGGCGCGTGGTATTCCTGTATTTGCATGGAAAGGCGAGACAGAAGAAGAATACAACTGGTGTCTTGAACAGCAGATCAATGTGAACGGCAAACCATGGGATGCCAACATGATTCTGGACGATGGCGGTGACTTAACTGCACTTGTTCACACCAACTACCCTGCGCTTTTAGACCGTATTCACGGGATTACAGAAGAAACCACGACAGGTGTTCAGCGTCTGCTCGAAATGTGGAAAGATGGCAGCCTGAAAGTACCTGCAATCAACGTCAATGATTCTGTGACCAAGTCAAAAAATGACAATAAATACGGTTGCCGCCACTCTCTAAACGATGCGATCAAACGTGCAACGGATATGTTTTTATCTGGCCGCCGTGCATTAGTGATTGGCTATGGCGACGTAGGTAAAGGTTCTGCTCAATCGCTTCGTCAAGAAGGCATGATTGTACGTGTGACTGAAGTCGACCCGATTTGTGCTATGCAAGCCTGCATGGACGGTTACGAAGTCGTTTCACCGTACAAAAACGGTATTCAAACGGGTAAAAAAGAAGACATCAACCTTGATCTTCTTCAAAATACCGATTTGATTGTAACCACAACTGGTAACTACCATGTTTGTGATGCTGCAATGCTTGATACTTTAAAAGCGGGCGCAGTGGTATGTAACATCGGTCACTTCGATACCGAAATTGATACCAACTACTTACGCGGCTATAAGTGGGTTGAAGTGAAGCCACAAGTTCACCAAGTTTACCGCACAGAAAACGACCAAGATTACTTGATCTTGCTTTCTGAAGGCCGTCTGGTTAACTTAGGCAACGCGACTGGTCACCCTTCACGTGTGATGGATGGTTCATTTGCAAACCAAGTATTGGGTCAAATGCATTTGTTCCAAGAAAAATTTGCTGATCTTCCTGCTGAAGAAAAAGCGGCAAAAATTCGTGTAGAAGTACTACCGAAGAAACTTGACGAAGAAGTTGCTGCTGCAATGGTGGTTGGCTTTGGTGGTGTGCTTACACAACTGACAAATGTTCAGGCCGACTATCTGGGTGTACCAGTTGAAGGTCCATACAAGTCTGACGCTTATAAGTACTAAGAAATATAGGGCAGACGTTTAACGGACTGCCCTTTTTTCTGGTATCGTTTCAGTGAGTTAAAAGGATTTGATGATGACCAAACGTGTTCCAATTTCATTTGAGTTTTTCCCACCTAAAACAGACATTGGTGCTGAAAAGTTAATTACAGTACACCAAGATCTACAGCAGCTTCAGCCAGAGTTTTTTTCGATTACATATGGTGCAGGCGGTTCAACACGTGAGCGTACCCTTGCAGCAATCAAAGAATTCAATGGTAAAGGCACGCCTGTTGCACCACATTTGTCGTGTATTGGCGATGATAAAGCCAGAATTGCCGAATTGCTTGATTTATATGTTGCGCAAGGGATTAACAAAATTGTGGCATTACGTGGTGATCTACCTTCAGGTCAGGTGGGTTTAGGCGAACTGCCGTATGCTCAAGATCTGGTTAGATTTATACGCGAGCATTCTGGTGATCATTTTCATATTGAAGTTGCTGCCTATCCTGAAATGCATCCTCAGGCAGAAACATTCGATCAAGATATTCAGCGTTTTACTGAAAAAGTCAATGCAGGCGCAAATTCTGCGATTACACAGTTTTTCTTTAATCCAGATGCGTATTTTTACTTTTTAGATCGCCTTCAAAAGCAAGGCATTACCATTCCGGTCGCTCCGGGAATTATGCCGATTACCAATGCCAGTAATTTGATACGTTTTGCTGACGGTACCGGTGCAGAAATACCGCGCTGGATTCGTAAACAACTACAAGCATACGGCGATGATAGCCGCAGTATCAGAGCATTTGGTCATGAAGTGATCCTGAAACTCTGTGAGCGCCTCATCGATGGCGGCGCACCAAGTTTGCATTTTTACACCATGAACACCACAGAACCTACTCGCCAACTCGTTGTTGATTTAGGTTTGAACTAACTTTTTTGAGTCACATCCCAATGAACCGTTTTTTTATCGAAGCAGATCTTCACGTCGACACGCAACTCTTGTTAACCGAGTCTGTATTTCATCATTGGGTTCGTGTGTTGCGCGCACAATTGAATGATCAGGCTGTTTTTTTTAATGGTCAGGGCGGTGAATATCATGTCCGCCTTATTGAAATCAATAAAAAAAATGCCACTGTACAAGTCGAGGCATTTGATGCAACTGATCGTAGCCCACGCTTTAAAGCCTTGCTTGGGCAGGTCATGAGTAAAGGCGATCGTATGGATTATGCAATTCAGAAAGCCACTGAACTAGGAGTCGATCAGATTCAACTTCTTACCAGTGAACGCTGTGAGATGCGTCTAAAATACGATCGTGATCAAAAAAAGCTGGATCATTGGCAAAGTGTAGCAATCGCAGCATGTGAACAATGCGGTTTAAATCGTGTGCCTCAAATTTTAGCACCCATTGCACTTCATGAATGGTTGCAGTCTGATTCACTTCCAGCGACCAAATTGGTACTGGCTCCCGAAAAAGAGCAATCCCCCGTTTTGCAACATGCAAATCAGGCACTGGCTTTACTGATTGGCCCCGAGGGTGGCTTGAGCGAATCTGAAATCAGTGCGGCCAATCAAGCAGGCTTCATCAACTGGTGTATTGGTGAGCGTGTACTACGCACGGAAACCGCACCTGTAGTTGCTTTATCAATTTTGAACTATCACTTTAGTGCTTAACATTTTGGTGATCTAATCACCTCAACTTCATATTCAACAAGCGATGCGCTATTAAGCGCTAAAATCTATAAGTTAGATCACGCAGGGCTTTTTTCAAAAAAAATCTGGTCAGTGTGGTCTGACCTCGCTATACAGGTAAAGGCGAACTTTATTGAATTTTGATATTTTTTGACTGTGAGAAGTATCGAACTAATGATATATTCGATTGAATTTAGCCCATTACACCCCCTGTATTTGACTAGTTAAACACTTGTAACAACCGAGACTCAGATGGACGATCAATCATTAAAACAGGCTGCTTTGTATTACCACGAAAACCCAACTCCGGGGAAAATCAGCGTTACGCCGAGTAAGCAGCTTGTCAATCAGCATGACTTAGCACTTGCATACTCACCTGGCGTTGCGGCTCCATGTTTAGAGATTGAACGTGATCCTTCAGCTGCTGCAAAATATACGGCACGTGGTAACTTGGTCGCCGTTGTCAGTAATGGTACTGCTGTTTTAGGTCTAGGCAATATCGGACCTTTGGCATCTAAGCCAGTGATGGAAGGTAAAGGCGTTTTATTTAAAAAATTCGCTGGTGTAGATGTATTTGACATCGAAATTGATGAAAATGATCCAGACAAAATTGTGGATATTGTTGCAGCGTTAGAACCTACTTTTGGTGGGATCAACCTTGAAGACATCAAAGCGCCAGAATGTTTTTATATCGAGAAAAAACTTCGTGAACGCATGAACATTCCTGTGTTTCATGACGATCAGCACGGAACAAGTATTATTGTCGGTTCTGCCCTATTAAATGCACTTCAAATCGTCAACAAAAAGATTGAAGACATTAAAATTGTGGCATCAGGCGCAGGTGCAGCGGCACTTTCTTGCTTAGATTTACTTTGTGCTATTGGCGTAAATAAAGAAAATATTATCGTTGCGGACTCACGCGGCCTAATCACAACTTCTCGTGACGGCTTGGACGATTCCAAAAAGCGTTATGTTCAAGACATTGCTGCCACTCAGCTTCACGAAGTGATGGCGGGAGCAGATATGTTCCTTGGCCTTTCAGCTGCGGGTATTCTCACCAAAGAAATGGTGAAGGTGATGGCTGAAAATCCAATCATCTTTGCTTTGGCCAATCCAGATCCTGAAATTTTACCTGAAGATGCGCATGCTGTGCGTCCAGATGTTATTATGGCAACTGGTCGTTCAGACTATCCAAACCAAGTAAACAACGCACTGTGCTTCCCGTACATTTTCCGTGGCGCATTGGACGTGGGCGCAACCACAATCAATGAAGATATGAAGATTGCTTGTGTTCACGCGATTGCGCGTATGGCACACATTGAAGCCGATGCTGCAACTTACGGTGAGAAATCAGCATCTTTTGGTCGTGATTACCTCATTCCACGCCCGCTTGATCAACGTTTGATTCTTGAAATTGCACCTGCCGTAGCAAAAGCAGCAATGGATTCTGGCGTAGCGACTCGTCCAATCGAAGATTTTTCTGCGTATCGCCAAAAACTGTCTGAGTTTGTATATAACTCAGCGTTTATTATGAAGCCTATTTTCTCTCAGGCAAAAACCGATCCTAAACGTATCGCATATGCTGAAGGTGAAGATTACCGCGTGTTACGTACAGCACAAATTGCAGTGGACGACGGTATTGCCTTCCCTGTTTTGGTTGGTCGTACTGCTGTCATTGAAGCCAATATCAAAAAATTGGGGCTTCGCTTGGAAAATGGCGTAAACGTTGAAATTGTTGACCAAGAAAATAATCCGCTTTACGAAGAGTTCTGGAAAGATTACTACCAGATTATGCAGCGTAAAGGCGTGACTGTTGAATATGCTCAACGTGAAGCTCGTCGCCGCTCGACCTTAATTGCAGCGATGCTGGTGAAGTTTGGTAAAGCAGACGGTATGCTTTGCGGTACTTATAGTAGCTACGATATTCATTTAGACTTTGTTAGCAACATTATTGGGCTTAAAGAAGGTTCAAATACGTTCTTCACTCTCAATGCCTTGATGCTTGAAGATCGTAACTTGTTTATTGCAGATACTTATGTCAATACCAATCCAAGCGCAGAACAACTGGTCGAAATGACTATTCTGGCAGCTGAAGAAGTGCGTCGTTTTGGTATTACACCACGTGTTGCACTCCTTTCACACTCAAGCTTTGGTAGCAATCAGCATGATCCAAGTGCGCAAAAAATGCGTGAAGTGCATCGTTTACTCAGTGAACGTGCGCCTGAGCTTGAAGTTGAAGGCGAAATGCACGGTGATGCAGCACTTGATGAGAGCATTCGTCATTCTGCATTCCCAAGCTCAAGCTTTAAAGGTTCTGCAAACTTGTTGATCATGCCAAATCTTGATGCGGCAAACATTTCGTTTAACCTGTTAAAAGCAACGTCTGGTAACAACGTGACGATTGGCCCAATTTTGCTTGGTGCTGCAAAACCTGTACATATCTTGACGCCAACAGCAACAACACGTCGTGTGTTAAACATGACCGCCTTGACTGTAGCAGAAATTCAGCAAAGTGAAGCATAAGCCTTTGCTTTATTGAAAAGCACATTTTTGTGACTTGTGAAAACCTCTGTTCTGTAGCATGATTGCTTAAGGAACAGAGGTTTTTTCATGCACGTGTATTTAGTCGGCGGCGCCGTTCGAGATCAGCTTTTAGGTCATTCCTATCACGAAAAAGATTACGTGGTGGTGGGTGCAACCCCACAACAATTACTCGATCAAGGTTTTACCCCCGTGGGGAAAGATTTCCCCGTTTTTCTACATCCAAAAACAAAAGAAGAATACGCACTCGCCCGTACCGAACGTAAATCGGGAACGGGTTATCATGGTTTCAATTTTTTCACCGCGCCAGAAGTCAGTTTAGAAGACGATCTGATCCGTCGGGATTTAACCATCAATGCCATGGCCATGGACGATGCTGGAAATGTTTATGATCCCTATGGTGGTCAAGATGATTTAAATAACCGGATATTACGTCATGTATCCGAGGCATTTGTCGAAGATCCTTTACGAGTATTACGTGTAGCTCGTTTTGCAGCCCGCTATAAAAAATATGGCTTTCAAATTGCTGATGAAACCTTACAACTTATGCAGCGGATCAGTGTATCTGGTGAACTTGAATGTTTAACAGCGGAACGTGTCTGGAAAGAAACATCGCGAGCACTGATGGAAGAGCACGCAGATGTTTACTTTCAGGTTTTACGCGATTGTGATGCACTCAAAGTACTTTTTCCAGAAATTGATGCGCTGTTTGGTGTACCGCAGCGGCCAGAATATCACCCCGAAATTGACTGTGGTATTCATACGTTGATGTCTTTAAGACAAGCGTGTAAAGCGAACTATTCACTCGATGTGCGTTATGCGGTACTGGTTCATGATTTAGGTAAGGCCCTCACCCCCAAAGAGATGCTACCGCGGCACATCATGCACGAAGAGCGAGGAATCCCACCTGTCGAGGCATTGTCTGATCGATTAAAAGTATCAACACAAACCAAACAGCTTGCGCTTGCAGTATGTAAAGAACACTTAAAATGCCATCAAGCGATGTCGCTCAAGCCCGGTACGTTATGGCGTTTATTACAACGCCTAGATGTGTTACGTCGACCTGAACGTGTAGAAGCCTTTATACAAGCCTGTGAATGTGATGCACGTGGACGCTTAGGACTCGAAAATCGTCCTTATCCTCAAGCATCATTTTTATATGAGGCGATACAAGTGGTCCGCTCAATCAAGGCACAAGATTTACCCGCTGACATTAAGGGGCCGGAAATTGGCGAAATGTTGATTCAGTATCGTATTGATGCGCTTGCTTCACTTAAACAACGCCATGAGCGATCTGCACACAGCTCATAAAAAAAAGCCTCGAGTGTTCGCACTCGGGGCTTTTTTAATCAAGACAGTCACTTCTTCTGATTAATACATCATACTTTAATATGTATTCAATTCATTCCTAATTTTTTATTTTTTAATCTTTATCTATTTAATTCAATTTTATTCACAATTTAATCCAACCAAAAAACTTGGTTTAAAATATTATAAAAACATAGTTAATTCTGATTAATTCACTCAGAATTAACTTGATTAATCTTACTAATTTTATCAGAATTACATTAATTCCAACCATTTCAATAGGATTAAAATAAAAACCCAACTATTTTAATATGAATTAATTTCTTATTATTTAAGTTTATGATTTACATATAAATATTAAATTTTTTAAAATAAATTATTAAATTATATTTATTTTAAATTGTTTTTATTTAATAATAAAAATAACAACTCAATCTATTTGATTAAATAATGAAATCAAATCAGAATTTAGATAAAAAGCTAATTCGAGAATTAACTTTAATATTAATCTTAAAGTTAATTCTTCTAATATCAATCAAACTTATTTGGTTTGATCATCCTACAACTCCCAAAAACTTTGACCATCACGCTGCTGAGCATATTGCTGGCAGTTTATCCTCAAGCAAGGAGACACGTTGATGATTTCAGAAAGCGTTGTCGATCTTTCGCGGTTCCAGTTTGCCATGACTGCGATGTATCATTTTTTATTTGTACCATTGACGCTTGGTCTAGCATTTCTGCTGGCGATTATGGAAACCACTTATGTGATTTCTGGCAAACAAATCTATAAGGATATGACCCAGTTTTGGGGAAAACTTTTCGGGATTAATTTTGCGCTCGGTGTTACCACAGGTCTAACAATGGAGTTTCAGTTCGGAACCAATTGGGCATACTATTCTCATTATGTTGGAGACATTTTTGGCGCACCTTTGGCAATCGAAGGTTTAATGGCTTTTTTCCTTGAATCAACCTTTATTGGCCTGTTTTTCTTTGGGTGGGACAGATTATCTAAAGTTCAACACCTTGCTGTCACGTGGCTCGTCGCGATTGGTTCCAATATGTCAGCATTGTGGATTTTAGTCGCCAATGGCTGGATGCAAAATCCTGTGGGTGCAGCATTTAATTATCAAACAATGCGCATGGAGCTCGTCGATTTCTCAGCATTAATTTTCAACCCTGTTGCACAGGTCAAGTTTGTTCATACGGTGTCTGCTGGTTATGTCACAGGCGCCGTATTTGTGCTGGCCATTTCAAGCTATTATTTACTTAAAAAACGCGACCTTCCCTTTGCACGTCGTTCTTTTGCAATTGCTGCCATTTTTGGCATGACCTCAATTTTGTCGGTCATATTGCTTGGAGACGAGTCAGGCTATGAACTTGGTGATGTACAAAAAACTAAACTTGCTGCAATTGAATCTGAATGGGAAACTCAAGCGGCTCCAGCAAGTTTTACGCTCTTTGGTATTCCAAATCAGACAGAAATGCGAACCGATTATGCAATCAAAATACCTTATGCATTAGGTTTGATTGCAACACGATCAACCACAGAGCAAGTGACCGGCATTCAGGACTTAATGCGCCAGCATGAAATTCGGATTCGAAATGGTATGCATGCTTATCGAGATTTAGAGCAGTTGCGCGCTGGCGAACGTTCATTAAAAGTATTGACCTCTTTTGAGAAAAACCAAAAAGATCTTGGTTATGGTCTGTTACTGAAAAAATATGCACCCAATGTTGTTGATGCCTCTGAAGCCGAAATCAAAATGGCGGTTAAAGATTCAATTCCAAATGTAAAAGCCTTGTTTTTCTCATTTCGTGCCATGGTTGCAGCAGGCATGCTGATGTTGCTGCTATTTATTTTAGCCGCTTGGGCCGTTGCAAAACGCAATGCAGAAAACAAACCTTGGCTACTCAAATTTGCGCTTTTCGCTCTTCCTCTACCTTGGATTGCTGCACAAACAGGCTGGTATGTCGCAGAAGGCGGCCGTCAACCTTGGACAATTGGTGAAGTATTACCAACCCATTTATCAGCTTCAACTTTAACTTCACATGATGTATGGGGATCAATCCTAGCGCTTGCAACGTTTTATACCGTTTTACTGATTATTGAGATGTATTTAATGATCAAATTTGCACGACTAGGTCCAAGTGCTTTGCACACAGGCAAATATCACTTTGAACAGCCACAGCCGCAAACGTTCTCGACTGGTGAGGTAAAATCATAATGGAATACGAACTATTAAAAATCATTTGGTGGGTTTTGGTTGGCGTATTACTCATCGGATTTGCACTGACAGATGGCTTTGATATGGGGGCTATGGCCATTATGCCTTTCGTTGGTAAAACGGATACTGAAAGACGTAGCGCAATCAATACAATTGCCCCGCATTGGGATGGCAATCAGGTCTGGTTTATTACTGCAGGGGGCGCATTATTTGCTGCTTGGCCTATGGTCTACGCTGTCGCATTTTCAGGTCTATACTGGGCATTACTCTTGGTCTTATTTGCGCTTTTTTTAAGACCGGTGGGGTTCGATTATCGTTCTAAGCTCGAAAATACGACATGGCGTAATGCGTGGGACTGGGCGCTTTGTATTGGAGGTGCAGTACCTGCTTTAGTTTTTGGTATTGCATTTGGCAATCTCTTTTTGGGAATTCCATTTAATCTTGACGACACCTTACGCTCCACATATAGCGGTAGCTTTTTTGGTTTATTAAATCCATTTGCGCTGCTGTGCGGTGTGGTTAGCCTCTCTATGCTATGTGCACATGGTGGATCATGGCTGATGCTTCGTACAGAGGGTGATCTGTATAAGCGCGCAGCGCGGACAACACGTTATATGTCTATCGTTTTTCTGATGGGTTTTGTTGTTGCAGGCGTTTGGCTGTTTATGGGTCATATTAACGGATACAGCTTCGCAAGCCATATAAACACTAACGCCGCTTTAAATCCTCTTGCAAAAGTTGTAGTGACCACTGCAAATCCTGGCTGGATGAATAACTACCATACTTATCCGGTCACATTGCTTGCTCCCCTCATCGCTATTTTAGGTGCATTGCTGGCGACTGGTGGCAGCGTAATAAATAAAGCAGGTTTAAGTTTTACCGGAACCAGCCTGAGTATTATCGGATGCATTCTAACTGCTGGCTTTGCGCTCTTTCCTTTTTTACTGCCATCGAGTGTTCAGCCAAATTCGAGTTTAACGCTTTGGGATGCTGTCTCTAGCCAAAAAACATTGGGCGTTATGACCATTGCGGCCTGTATCTTTGTACCACTCATTTTGCTATATACCGCGTGGTCGTATTACAAAATGTGGGGCGTCATCACCAATCAACATGTTGAATCTCATTCACATCACTTGTATTAAGACGGAGAACGTTTATGTGGTACTTTGCATGGATTTTAGGAATATTGATGGCCTGTTTTGCCAGTGTATTAGGGGCACTTTATATTGAACATCATCAGAATCTCGATGAGGATTAGATCATGTCAGTCGATATATCCACTCCTTTACATCATCGGTTCATAAGCTGGACTAGACCGATCTCATTTTTAATGGCTTTACCACTGGCCGCAATCATGATGGTCTATCCGAATCTCATGCTTGATCAATATGGAAATTATAGTCACGGTGCTTTAACACTGATCATGTTTGGGATTTGCGGTGGATTTGTTCATGGCGTGGGATTTATTCCAAAATTTTGGCTTTGGAAACTGCTCTTTAGCCCGTTAATTTCTTGGCCACTCATGCTGTTGGGCTACGTACTGTGGTATTTACCCTAGAACTTATTTATCCACCCTGCTTAGGGAGGGTGGATAATTTAAATAGATTTATATAGATGAATCAACTCAATCGGCACACATGGTACGCCGACATCTGCATCAACCGGATAAGGTTCTGTATGGCCGCTTTTGATATAGCCTGCACGCAAATAAAATGCGATAAGCTCAGTCCTGACATCTAGTACATACATTTCAAAAATTTTCAGATTTGGATAGTTCTGAAGCGCATAGGCTTCAGCCAAAGATAGTACTTGTCGTCCTAATCCTAAATTTTGATATGCTGGTGCTACGCAATAAGTGCCAATTTCAACCCGATCTTTGTTAGAGCTTAAGGCCAGACAAGCAACAGTAACAGGACTATGCTGGCTCGCAGTGAAAATTTCTCCAACCAAAAGCGTTACGTTGCTCTTATAAAAGAGCTGCTTCAACTGATCGAAACCAATACGTTGCCCTTGTACCAGCCCTTGCTCTGAGGTCCAGCTACGCTGTCCGCCAGCTCGATACGATTGATTAATGATCTCGACTAAAGTTGTTAGGTCGTCAGGTTGTGCTTCTCGAATAGTGAGGTTATGCATGCGCTATTTACACAAAAATTCATACCCTCAAACTACTCTAAATGCACTTTAATTCCAACAAAATTCAGTCAGTTATATATTTACTGTGCTTGCTCTGCCAACCAGGCCATAAATTTTTGACGTTCAGCGTTGGAGGACTTTTTCCAGACATCAACTAAACTCTGGCCATTAGCAGCAACCGAAGCCGTATTTGCTGTATGAACCGTTGTGTAGACAGGTGCTGGCTGCTGAATCGCTGTTGTCTTTTTTTGCGTCAGATCATAGGCTTTACCAAAAATACCACCACTTAACCAAGGCTTAGATTGTGTATTGGCACCTGTTTGCTGAACAAGCAATTGATTGGCACTGTTATACAAACCAATGGTCGGTTGTTCGGCATATTTTTTGGCAGCCTCAAACTCTTGAGGTGCATTGATCAATGCAAGGCGATAGGTTTGATTGTCTTGTAGTGCAGGTGTTTTCAATGTAATTACACCTGATTTTAAAATGTCATGCTCACCATCATTATGACCAAAGTAGCCTTGATAACGAACACTTAGGCTATTTTCACCTGAATCGACTTTAAACACATTTTTAGTGCCACGAAATAGTCCGCTATTCACTTCTTGATCATTGACAGCAAGAATTACAATTTCTTCTGGTGTGGTCAATGTTGCAGCTGCGAACACAGAGCTGCTTAGCATCAATCCCAGTACAGCAGCAGTTAATCTAAATGTCATGGCCTACCTTCTTTTGGATCATTTTTTCGATTCAGTGCAGGCACTATGCAACGAGAGCATGACAATTTTATGACACTTATGCGAATTAACTGATGATTAGTTCAATAAATCTCTTTATAAAAAAAGAGCATCCTAGATGCTCTTTTTTTATATTCAATATGAATTAGTTGAAGGTTTTAAAACGCTCTTCGTCATTCATAAATGTTTTTTCACCCGCTGGTGCTTCAATTGAACCAAATACCAGTTGTGCACGAAGCTTCCAGTTCGCTGGAACGTCAAAAGTTTGTGCAACTTCTTCATCAATAATTGGGTTGTAGTGCTGTAAAGATGCACCAATGTTATGATCTGCAAGCGCAGTCCATGTCGCAAATTGTGCAATTGCAGACGAATGTTCAGACCATACTGGGAAATTATCAGCGTAAGCAGCGAATTGCTCTTGTAACCCTTTAATCACAGCCTGATCTTCATAAAACAATGCTGTACCAAAACCTGCAGCAAAGCTATCAATCTTGGTATTGGTCCCTTCAAACGCATCTGCTGGTACGATTTTACGCAATGTTTCACGTACGATATTCCAGAACTGATGATGTGACTCACCAAATAAAATCACGACACGTGATGACTGTGAGTTAAATGAAGACGGGCTATGTTTTACGGCATCTTTAATGATGTCTTCGATCTGATGTTGCTCTAGGGCAACATTTTTACCAATGGCATAGATTGAGCGGCGTTCTTTAATTTTGTCTAAAAATGAAACCATTTTTTGTGTCCTATCGATTTAAGGCACGCAGGCCAGTTGTCTTTGAATGAGTTAAGTTTATCGAGGTCATATGTTGAAATCAGTATTAAATGTACGACATATCGTTTTATTTATAGGACAGTTTTATATTATTAAGCAGATTGAAACAAAAACTCCACATAATGTGGAGTTTTGAAATCAAACTAAGCGATTTGTTACTTCTCAGTTTCAAATAACGCTGCAACAAATGATTTAGCGGAAAAAGGACGCAAATCGTCAATTTTCTCACCCACACCAATAAAGCGAATGGGTACATGAGTACGACTTGCAATATTGAAAAGTACGCCACCTTTTGCAGTTCCATCCAGCTTCGTGATGGTCAGTCCTGTTAATCCAACGGCCTGATCAAACTCTTGCACTTGATTAATCGCATTTTGACCTGTTCCAGCATCAACCACCAACATGATTTCATGCGGTGCAGTTGCATCAATCTTTTGCATGACACGTTTTACTTTTTTGAGCTCTTCCATCAAATTGCTCTTGTTGTGTAAACGTCCAGCCGTATCTGCAATCAGAACATCTATTCCTTTAGCACGCGCACTTTCAAAGGCATCGAAAATAACCGACGCACTGTCTGCGCCATGGCCTTGCGCTACAACTGGAATATTGTTGCGTTCACCCCAGATTTGTAATTGCTCAGTGGCAGCAGCACGGAAAGTATCGCCAGCAGCCAGCATGACTTTCTTTCCTTCGCCCTGTAAACGTTTTGCAAGTTTACCGATGGTGGTGGTTTTCCCCACACCGTTGACACCTACCATTAAAATCACATACGGCGCCTTATTCGGATCGATATGCAACGGTTTAACGCGTGGTGCAAGCAGTGCTACAAGTTCTTCTTGCAAAGCCTTATATAACGAGTGCGAATAAATCAAATCACCACGCGCAGTTCGTTCGGTCAAGTTGGTAATAATGGTTTTGGTTGCTTCGACACCAATATCGGCCACCAGTAATTGCTCTTCAACCTCTTCGAGCAACTCATCATCAATTTCTTTACCACCAATCAGAATATTTACCATTCCGTCGGCAAGGTTCCGACGGGTTTTGGTTAAACCTTCTTTCATTCGACTGAAAAAACCACCTTTTGCTGATGTCTCTTCAGTCTGTTCAGTTTCTATTTTTTGTTCTTGTACCGCAGGTGTAGGGGCTGCGGTGAAATTTGTTGTATGAGATTCAACAATAGGCACATCAACTGCTGGTAAATTAGGTAATGTGACATCGTCATCACCGATATCAGCATCTATCAAGAATTTATTGTGCATATTGGATTGCTGTTGCATGCCGATTCCCTTGAAAAGCAGCGGGTTAAAAGCGAGAGTTTAACACAGTTTCAGCGCCATGCCTGTGAATATCTGGCACAGGAAGCGGCATAACTAAATCACAACAGGAAAACATTGTTTTCAAAAAATGTTTTTTCAACAATAGAACTCAAGATCAAGCGCCTTGTCACGGATTGGATTGTGTTAAAAGCGAAATATAAGACATTTTTACGTAAAGGCGTTCATTCCTTTTTGTGTGGTTTAAGTGTTTTAGTTGTATGTAAAGTATCGACGCTACAAGCGGCTGAGAGTCAGTTATCGCGTAGCATTGTAGAAAGTACACTTCCAAACGGTCTGAAAGTCATTATCCGTGAGGATCACCGCGCCCCGATTGCAGTGGTACAACTCTGGTATGGTGTGGGAAGTGCCGACGAACCCGGCCACCTTATGGGGATTTCGCATGCTTTAGAGCACATGATGTTTAAAGGCACCACCAAAGTACCAGACAATGAGTTCACTCGCTTAAGCCGAATTTACGGCGGCCGTGTCAATGCTGCAACTGCGAGTAACTACACCTATTACTATCAGTTGTATCCTAAAGCCTATTTACCATTGGCACTCGAACTCGAGGCCGACCGAATGAAAAATCTGCGCATGAGACAGCAAGATTTCGATACCGAAATTCAGGTGGTGATGGAAGAGCGTCGCCAGCGAATTGAAGATAAACCGACTGCTTTAGGATTTGAACGCTTTCAATGGCTTACCTATCCCACCAGTACCTATCGACAGCCTGTCGCTGGATATATGAAAAATCTTCAAAATCTCAAGCTTGATCAGCTCAAAGACTGGTATAAGACTTGGTATACACCAAACAATGCAACATTGGTGATTATTGGAGATGTAGATGCAGAGCAAACACTCAAACAAGTTCACACCTACTTTGCTTCAATCACATCGTCTCCCTTACCCGCACGTAACGATTTGCTTGAATTTGAACGTGTTGGCTACCGACATATGGAATCCAGTTTAGGTGTACAGGTCCCTAACCTTTATATGGCATGGAATGTTAAATCTTTAGTCACCGCTAAAAATCCGCAGGATGCCTATGCGTTGAGTATTATTCAATCCATACTCAATGGTGGTGTTTCTTCACGCTTACAAACTGAGCTGATCCGCAAAAAGAAAATTTTAACATCGATCAATGTCAGTTATGAACCATACAATCGTGGCGATAGCTTGTTTACCATTACCGCACTGCCTGCGCCTGGCATATCACTTCGTGATGCACAGTACGCTATTCAAGAAGAGCTAGACCAACTTAAAACTCAGCCTTTAGATAACAATGAACTACAACGAGTAAAATCAAGGTTCGTTTCACAGTTGGTGTTTAGCCAAGACGATATTGCAGGACAAGCGCACATGATTGGAAATCTCGAAGTGAACGGATTAAGTTTTCGTCTGATTGACGAACTGCCAAGCCACTATGAAAGCGTTCAGCCACAAGATATTCAGCGCGTTGCAAATGCTTATTTTGTTCGAGACAACCTGACCACACTGTACTTGCAACCCGCTTCTAAAGATACACAGACAGATTAACCCATGAACAAAGTCCTCTGCCTAAAACCATTTCAATTACTGCTGCTATCAAGTTTTTTATGTACCACAGTCTACGCCGAAATAACCGAATCGGCAAATGTGATGGCAGAAACTGAAAGCGGACAACTTAAATCACTTCAACAGCTCAGAAGCCTAAAAAGCATATCAGACGATTTGACCAGTAGCGCACCGTATGTGGTCGAACTGCCCGCTCCACAAGGCATTCGCTCACTATTTGTAGAGTCGCAAGCGCTGCCAATGGTCGACATTCAACTGACCTTTAACGCCGGCTCTGCCAGAGACGAATCACTTGGCAAGGGGCTATATGGTATTGCGAATATGACGGCCAAACTGCTCGATGACGGAACACCCGATTTAAGTGCAGCGCAAATTGCAAATCGTTTTGAGCAATTGGGAGCAAAGCTAAACGTACAAGCTTACCGCGATATGTTTGTGATTCGCTTACGTGTATTGTCTGATCCCCAGAAGCTTAATCCGGCTGTCGATTTAATGCTTGATCTGATTCAACATTCAAGCTTTGAGCCTTCGGGACTCAATTTGATACTAAGCAATACCAATGTGGGACAAAAACAGCTTCAGGAAAATCCGGAACGTTTAAGCAATATTGCCTTGTACCGTGCAATTTATGGCTATCATCCCTATGCAGAACCAACTAGTGGCACCGTAGTCAGTACAAAAAAACTCACACCCGTCTTATTAAAACAATTTCGCGATACATTTTTAGTGGCGCAAAATATGAACCTCGCTATAACAGGACAGCTCAATGCACTAGAAGCCAAGCAATTATCAGCACGTATTTTTGAACGCCTTCCTCAAGGGCAACTTGCAGCACCACTACCAGATGCACTTGAGCAACAGGGATTTGATGTCCGAATTCTACCTTATGCAGCCACACAGGCGCATGTCAGTATGGGGCACCTAAGCTTGAAACGTAGCGATCCTGACGTTCTGGCGCTTGAAGTTGCCAATCAAATGCTCGGAGGGAATGGCTTTAACTCGGCACTCATGAAAGAATTACGTGTTAAACGCGGCTATACATACGGCGCATACAGTTCGTTTAGCTTCACCCAATCTTCAGGACTTTTTCAGCTTAATTATTCCACTCAGCAAAAACAACTTCTTGAAAGCATACGCGTGGCGCATCAAACCTTAATCAACTTTGTAAACACACCAATTGATTCAAAGCAACTTCAAGAAACCAAAATAGGCATGCTACGTGCATTTCCAATGAGCTTTAGTAGCAATGCCAGTATTAATGCCCAACTCGGAGCAATTGGCTTTTACGGGTTGCCATCGGACTATTTGACAGAATATCCCAAAGCATTGAATGCGATTAAAGCAGAAGATATTCAGCACGCCATTCGTCGCCACATTCACCCCGACCGCCTTACCGTGATTGTGGCAGGTCAAGATATCAGTTCAGAACAGATTGAAACGCTTTTAAAAGAGAATCTGCACAACTTATCAAGCTCGGCAAAGTCTGTACAAAAATAGCTCAATCGTCTATTGTGGGTCGTCTAAAGAAATTGCTGGATAATAACGCGCTTGAGATTTTTCAAATTGATATGCATGCATCAATTTTAAATAATCACCCAAATCAATCTCAGATTGCTGCAATATGTGCTTGGCCATAATTTGCGTTTTTGGATTATTGGCCTGCTGCGAAAGTGCCACGATATGACGATAATATTGAGTCTTAATCGGCTTATGAAGAGACTGAAAACCAAAGAAAAGAATTGCAGAAATAATCAGAATAACGACGGCATTATAGATTCGTTCAATTTTAAATTCTGACTTAAGTTTTAAAATGTTTTGTTTAGATATGAGCATACCCTACCTCGAATCTGAAGTAGTGTATGACTCATTGAGACTTTTCACAAGTAATCGTGTGAAATGAAACGCATTTTTGAGCACATTAACTGGTTAATGCGCGCACAAAAGCAAAATACAAAATAAATGCAATTAACAAAAGCGTAACGCCAATTGCAAAATAACTTAGTCCCCCTTCGGCATCTGCGGGATGCAAATCATCTTCGTCGGCCAAACGAAGCAGCTCTCCATCGTAAATACGATAAAACTCAGCTTTAAGCTCTGGATCAAGCTGGCGAGTATAATCATACACGCGTTTACGCTGTGCTAAGCAGTAGTCCCCTAAGTGAATTTCTTGGTGAAATACCGCCTCGTCAAGCTGTTGACGATGATATTGAGCCAAGGCAATAATGTCATTACGATCAAAAGGGATGCCAAAGTTAAAGCCATCAATCGTGGTTATCATGTTTTTCTCCTTTGATATAATTCTTCAATTGATTTTAATAAAAAATATTTCAGTTCATTGTTTAATCATGTAAACTTGAAATACAATAAAGTTACCCCACTTATTGTTTGACTTATCCACTAAAATGTAATATTAGTTTAACAATGAACTGTTAAATTGGTTCGCAAGACTGAGATAAGTCTAAAAATGTAATCATAACTACAACTATAAGGAGTTTTTAACTATGATTCAGCAAATCTCTCATCATGAGTTAGAGCATGTATATGCAACTGCAGTCAACACAATTCAATCACAAATGAATTTTCAAGACGCAGTAACACAGCTCGAAGAAGCGGCCCGTGCCGGCCATGGTAAAGCGGCATTGTTCTTGGCAGAACTTTATTATCAAGGTTTTCGCGTAGAACGTGATTCGATGAAAGCCCAGTACTGGCAAAAGATGGCCACAATGCAAGCATAATGAAACGTCACCTAGGTGGCGTTTTTTAATGTCCGGTTAAAAAAAATTACGATTTTATTCAAGACTTAAACGAAACTTAAATCTTTCTTTTTTATAATACAAAAGCATTTTTAGAACATTTATATCATGAGACGCATTACTCACCTTCCCCCAGCTTCTAAAGATTTAATTCTCAAAATTTCAATTCTTAAAACAATGATGTACTGCGGTACACTTTGGGGTCTTTACCATCAAGGCTGGGCAATTAAATCCGACGAAGACAGCTTCATTTTTCCCTTTTGGTTAAATGGTGTACAAGCTCATCGTTATGCCAAAAAGCATTGGCCTAATTATGTTCCAAAAAAAATCAAGCCGCAGGATTTTCAAACCGCTTTATTACCCACCTTAAAGCGGTTAAACGTAACGCCTGCCTTGTTTAGTTCATCGCAGTGCAAATTTAAACTCTCAACTACGCAAATGAGTCATTTCTTTTTTGCGCAATCTCAGTTGAATGTAATGTAAATCCATCTCGTCATAAGTTTTTTTGTAGGAAGTGATTTTTTTGCATAATTGTTGATCAGCCCATATTTGAATTTTGCTTAATTCAAGTTAAGTTTAATGGGAACAACAAAAACATCCAGAGGGACCCGAATATGACCAATGTCGCCCAAGTTTTACATGAAAAACGTGAACACACCGTATATACCATTTCACCGGACGCAACAGTACTTGAGGCCATTACCCTCATGGCAGACAAAGGCATTGGTGCGCTGGTTGTGGTTGAAAATGATGCAGTAGCGGGAATATTGTCTGAACGCGATTATATGCGCAAGATCACGCTGATGGAACGTTCCTCAGACAACACGTTGGTCAGCGAAATCATGACTGCAAAAGTTTTTACAGTTGATAAATCATTTAGTGTAGAAGATTGCTTACAGCTCATGACAGACCGACATTTACGTCACCTTCCAGTGGTCGAAAACGGTAAACTTCAAGGGCTTATTTCAATTGGTGACTTGGTCAAGGCTGCTATGGAAGATCAACGTCAGTTGATCGTACAGCTTAAGCAATATATCTCGGGTTAAGGCTATAAGTTTAAAGCCGTACACGCGCCTAGCACATCGTTGAAGGTGGCTAAGCGTGTGTTTTAGTCACAACATCAATAAATAAAAGCACCTTCATCAATCATTATCGAGATAAATAACGTGTCATGTCCTCAACCCCTTTGAGGGTCATGGGATACATATGCTTCTCAAAAATTTCATCAATCTGTGCAATGGTTTGTGTGTATTTCCAATACCCTTCTTCTTCTGGATTTAACCACGCAGTCTTATCAAAGTGCTGACGCAAACGGCGTAACCACACTTCACCTGACTCATCATTCATATATTCTACCGAGCCACCAACCGATCTTAATTCATATGGCGCCATACTGGCATCACCAACAAAGATCACACGATAATCACGGCCATAAGTATGCAACAAGTCCCAAGTGTTTAAGCGGCTTGAGGTACGTCGATAATTATCCTTCCAGACGTAATCATATAAACAATTATGGAAATAAAAGTATTCAAGTGTCTTAAATTCAGTCTTTGCAGCGCTAAATAATTTTTCACATTGCGCCACATGGGCATCCATCGAGCCACCAACATCAAATAACATCAATACCTTAATGCGATTGCGTCGCTCTGGAACCATTTGCACATCTAAAATGCCTTGCTTGGCTGTTTCATGAATAGTTTTGTCGACATCTAGCTCTTCGGCAGCACCTTGACGCGCAAATTTACGTAATCGCCTTAATGCGAGCTGCATTTGCCGAGTACCTAAAACTTGCTCATCATCCAGATTTTGATATTTGCGTTGTTCCCAAACCTTAACCGCAGATTTTTTTCGCCCCGGTCCACCAATGCGAACACCCTCGGGATGATCGCCAAATGCACCAAATGGTGAAGTACCCCCTGTGCCAATCATCCGATTGCCACCTTGATGCTTCTTATGCTGTTCTTGAAGACGTTCTTCGAGCATTTTCATTAGTGCCTCGATCGAGCCTGCCTTTTCAAGTGCCTCTCGTTCTTCAGACGATAAATGCTTTTCTAATAGTTCTAGATCGAACCAGTCTTTGGGGAGTTTTTGAACCTGTTTAAGCAGCTCATTAAGATCATAGGTTTCGATACCATCAAAATAGTCTTTAATGGCACGATCAAATTTATCGAAGAAACGTTCGTCTTTGACCAAAATAGTTTTGGCCAATTCATAAAATTCCTCTTGATCCGCAAAGACAACGCCTTGAGCAATCGCCTGATTAAGATCAATCAGCTCACGTGTTGTGACCGGAACACCATACTTGCGTAGCGTATAAAACAATCGAACGAACATGGCGCACCATCCTTAACGACGTGTCATAAATGCTAGTCGTTCGAGTAACTGTACATCCTGTTCATTTTTAATCAATGCGCCATATAACGGAGGTATGGCCTTGGTACGATCATGATTGCGTAAGATATCTTCAGGCATATCATCGGCCATAAGCAAGCTGAGCCAGTCGATCAGTTCTGAGGTAGAAGGTGGCTTCTTTAAATTAGGCACTTGTCTGAGTTTAAAGAAAATCTGAAGTGCTTCATTGACCAAGGTATTTGAGATCTGCGGAAAATGCACATCAATAATTTCGCGCATAGTCGCTTCATCTGGAAATTCAATATAATGAAAGAAGCAGCGGCGCAAAAATGCATCGGGTAATTCTTTTTCGTTATTCGAGGTAATAATCACGATCGGACGTTGAATTGCACTAATCGTTTCACCAGTTTCGTACACGTAGAAAGACATTTTATCTAGTTCGTGCAGTAGGTCATTTGGAAACTCGATGTCGGCTTTGTCAATTTCATCAATCAACAACACACATCGCTCCTCGCTACGAAAAGCTTCCCATAATTTGCCGGGTTTAATATAGTTTTTTATATCATAAACACGATCATCGCCTAACTGACTGTCACGCAAGCGAGAAACGGCATCATACTCGTAGAGGCCTTGCTGTGCCTTCGTGGTAGATTTGATGTGCCACGTAATGAGCTTCATGCCTAAACTTTGCGCGACTTCTTCTGCCAGCAAGGTTTTACCAGTGCCCGGTTCACCCTTAATCAACAGCGGCTTTTGCAAAGCGCGCGCTGCTTTTACTGCCAGTTTAAGACCTTCAGTTGCAATATACTGATCTGTACCCGTAAATTGTTGTGCGTCGACAGTCATGTTTTACCTTTATTTTTATTAAACAGAGGATGTGTCCTTGTTTGCGCTATAATTTGACCATAAATAGCCAATCAATAACCCAAGTCCTGTTACAAATAAAATTAAAGACAAATTTGCCCAAATAAGCGGTTGCTCTTTGGTGAGTACACCAAAAATCACACCAAAAATAGCAGGTGCAATTCCGGCATTCACTCCTTCAGAAATTGTGGGCGTGGCCAGTACGGCAAACAGTACAATCCACGTTACGCCACCAATCAGTCGCGGCAAGCGTTTTGCGATACTGTACCAGCACCACAAAACAATTAGGGTTCCGCCCACATAAGCGGTTATGGCAATGCTGTCTTCAGGAACTGAATCCAGCACTGAAAGTAAGCCGCTCCAAATTCCTGCAAGTTGTTCAAGCACCACGTAATCCCTCTGGCTCATCAGATAAATTGATAAACCCTTCTGGCGGCATTTGGATAAAAAAGCCTTTTGTTTCAAGTGAATCGAGGACATGCAAAACATTGACACGTGCAAGTTTGCGCGTTTGAGAAAGCTCAAGATGCATAACAAATGTCGGACGACCAAATGCCGTACGCAATGTTTCAGGTAAGATTTCTAAAGGATCTTTGCCTTCTACATCATCATTTGGGTAATCTGGACGAGCTATATAAACGTACATCTCATCTTTCTTACTCGATCTGTAAATATCACAGTGCATAAATCACAACTCTCAAAACTCTAAAAAAGCATACATTAAAAAAATCAACAGATACATGAATGTTTTTCAACGCACCAGTCGTACCACATTTTAAATTTCTATCTTCATTTGCGTCGATAGATACTGTTCATCTTGTTGCAGAATCGCAATCAAAGGCTTGGTCAAAAGGCGATAGCGCCAGCCAAGCAGATATTCGGGTAATTCATCTTCGTGGCGATGAAACACCACATGTTGATACAACGCATTTAACCATTTCTTACGCAGCAAGACTTCTTTGGGTACCTGCGTTTCATTCACGACATTGTCAATCAATTGATTCATTTTACTTGTAATTTCTTGAGATGAATGTCGGATAGGTCTGGCCATACGTAGTGGCCATTCGTGCTGCTCAGGTAAAAATTTAAGTAAATCTAGAATAGTTTTGCCATGCTCTCGCACGATATTGGGACGGATATCCTTAACTTGCGACAACTGAAAGGTATTTTTTGGATTTTTTTCGACCAGATCAATCATGGTCGCATTTTTTAAGATAAAACTGCGTGGCTGGTTGATCGCCTTAATCAGTTGTTCACGCCACACAGTGAGTTGCTGTAACTGCATCAGTTGACGCCGAGAATGGCGATAATTCGCAACATCGGTATACAGTAAATGCTGGGGTGTTTCGGTTCCAATTTCTTTGGTCAGATGCCGGCAATCTTCGATCACGAAATCGCACAATTGTTTGGCCTGTAATTGCGCTTTGATTTCATCAGACAATTGTAAAATATACAGTACGTCATTGGCGGCGTATTGAAGCTGTTCTTCACTAAGTGGTCTTGCGAGCCAGTCAGATCGGGTTTGATCTTTTTCGATATCAATATTTAAAATGAGTTTGAGCGCGGCCTGATAGCTCACTTGCAAACCATGGCCTAAAAAAGACAATCCCACTTGGGTATCAAATACATTGTCTAGATATTTACGCTGCGCATAGTGATAAATCAGATCGATATCTTCGCCGCAGGCGTGAAAAACGTTTTGCTCTGCTGCAAAAAGCTTATTCCAAAATTCACTTAAATCGAGTGTGGCCCCATCGAGTAAAAAGACAGTACCATTTAAATTGATTTGAAAAACACCTAATTTAGGCCAAAGCGTATCCACTTTGATGAACTCTGTATCCAGCCCATACACTGAACATTGGTTCATGATTGATAAAACATCAGCAAGTTGATCTTGCTGCTGGATAAACTGAAACATTTTTTCCCGATTTAGCCACAAGGTGCATTTAATATTCTGGCATATATATACCACTTCAATTGCAACTTTTGCCAGACAAACTATTCCTAATATTTTATTTTTTAGACAAACCCACAAAATCGCTTATTTTATAAGCACATTCTTCATTTTATAGTGACCTGCACATTCTAAAATATGCAGGTTCAAATAGACCAAATGATAAAAATCATTCAAAAAGACTATTTCATTTGCATTCGATTATGCACAGCCTGACTCAGGGTATGGCTATCGACATATTCAAGCTCACCGCCTTGAGGTACACCTTGTGCAATGCGTGTCATATGGATCGGTAAATGCTTGGTGGCTTCGAGCAAATAGTGCGCAGTTGCCTGACCTTCTACCGTTGCATTGGTTGCTAGAATCACTTCTTCAATTTCACCCTGACTCAAACGCTGAATCAGTTGCGGAATACCGATTTCTTCAGGCCCAATACCATCTAGAGGCGACAGATGCCCACCCAATACATGATATTTACCGCGAAAACTTCCGCTTTGCTCTATGGCCATGACATCTGCGGGTGATTCCACCACACAGAGTACCTGCCCATCACGTTCATTAGATAAGCAAATATCACAGACCTCATTTTCAGTCAGAGAATTGCAAATACGACAGGCATGAATATGACTTGAAGCTTCATGTAGCGCATGAGACAGCGCAAACGCGCCTTCTCTATTTTTCATGAGCAGATGCAAAGCCATGCGCTGAGCCGATTTCGGCCCAACACTTGGTAAAATTCGCAGTGCTTGAACAAGTTGTTCAAATCGATCGCTAAACACGCTTTATGGGTCCTTAAAATAAACCAGATAGGCCAGGCGGTAAGCCCATGCCTGCATTTGCACCTTTCATTTTTTCTTCTGCAACTGCTTCAGCTTGACGTACCGCGTCGTTTACCGCAGCAGCGATTAAGTCTTCAATCATGTCAGGTTCATCTTGTAGCAGATCCGGACTAATCTCGATACGTTTAACAACAAAGCGGCCTGTCATGGTCACTTTAACTAAACCACCACCCGCTTCTGCCTGTACTTCGGTTTTTGCAAGCTCTTCTTTGGCCTTTTTGGTATTGGCTTCCATATCTTTTTGCATGCGCTGTGCTTGCTGCATAAGCATATTAATGTTCATCGGGATTCCTCCAAAAACAGTAAATTTGTTTGACTGTATATAAATTAGATCAGATCAAGTCCGCGTTCGATATCACGGATGATATCAGATACATCTTCCAAGCCCGCAGATAAACGAATCAAACCTTCTTGAATACCGGCGGCCTGTTTCGCTTCAGGCGATAATTTACCATGGGTTGTGGTTGCAGGATGCGTAATCGTCGATTTGGCATCACCAAAGTTACCTGTAATTGAAATAAATCGAGTGTTATCGATTACTTTCCACGCACCTTCACGGCCACCTTTCACCACAAAAGAAACAATGCCACCAAAACCTTTTTGCTGCTTGGCTGCACGTTCATGACCAATATGCTCTGGTAAACCCGCATAATAGACTTTTTCCACTTTCTCATGTTGGTTGAGCCATTCCGCGATTTTTTGTGCATTTTCACAATGCACTCTCATTCTGAGTTTCAGCGTTTCAAGCCCTTTAAGGAAAATCCATGCGTTAAAAGGACTCATCGATGGCCCTAATGTACGTACCACGCCAAAGACTTCCTCAAGCAACTTATGGCTACCTGTGACTGCACCACCTAATGCACGGCCTTGCCCATCGATGTATTTGGTTGCAGAGTAGATCACCAAATCTGCCCCTAATTTGAGGGGCTGTTGCAATACAGGTGTACAAAAGCAATTGTCGATCACCAGCATGGCATTTTGTGAATGAGCAATTTCTGACAATGCGGGAATATCAGCAACCTCAGCTAACGGATTCGATGGCGACTCTGCAAATAAGATTTTCGTTTCAGGACGTAAGGCATTTTTCCATGCATCCATGTCGTTTAAATCGACAAAGGTAACCTCTACACCGAATTTTGCGATGTACTTTTCAAACAAAGCCACAATTGAACCAAAAACGGCACGCGAACAAATGACATGATCGCCCGCTTTTAAAAATGCCATACAAACTGACAAAATTGCGCCCATTCCCGAGCTGGTCGCAATCGCACGTTCTGCACCATCCATTGCCGCTAGACGCTTTTCAAACATGGCCACCGTTGGGTTGGTAAAACGAGAATAAATATTGCCCGACACTTCACCTGAAAATTTTGATGCCGCTTCAGCTGCATTTTTATAAACAAAAGATGACGTCAAATAAATCGGCTCGGCATGTTCGCCTTCAAAGCTGCGGTTATGACCGGTTCGAATGGATAATGTGTCTACTTGATATTCTAATTCATCGTCATGGCTATGCATTGCTGTGCTCTCAGTCTTAAGACCGCTCATATAAAAATGCCAACATTTTGAGCGTGTCATGTATTTAAGGTCAAGGTAAAAGATCAATTAATCGCTTAGACTGCATCCAAACCCTTTCGGATTTTGGAAAATGCAAAGAATGGATTCACTCAAATCCCTTATTCACAACCAGCAGATCAAGCTTAAACATCTTTCGGCTCGACTCTTTAGGGAAGAATCTCTCGTTATTTCTCAAACTACGCCTTATCAGGTGATTGGTGAGTTTGGGCAAACACGCATCCGCTATTATGCAGCAAGCACCAAACGATATAAAGAACCTCTGGTTTTTGTTGCACCGCTTGCCATCAACATGGCCATTTACGATCTTTATCCGTATCGCTCTTTAATTCGTTACTTTCAAGAAAACGGATTTGATATCTACCTGATTGACTGGGGCCGTTTAAGCTATCGTGATCGACATCTGAATTTTTTATCGTTTATCGATGACGCCCTACCGCGTTATTTAAAGATGATTTGCACACATGCCAAAAGTGATCAGGTGTCGTTGCATGGCTGGAGTATGGCTGGGATTTTTGTCATGCTCTATAGTGCCTTGCATCATGCGAAGCATGTAAAAAACCTGATTGTACTGGGAAGCCCTATCGATAGTTATGCCTCGGGAAGAATTGGCAAGCTGTATCGTTTTGTCCATAACACCATCCAAAAAAATCCGTCTCTTGAGCGTCGCATTTATGCAGGTTTACCCAAAAAACTGATTCATACGCCGGGCGTGTTAAATGCGTTGGGATTTAAAATTTTAGATCCTAAAGGCTGGATTGATGGTCACGTACAGTTACTTAAAAATCTTGAAAGCAAAAAACTGGTTCAGGAGCATGCCACACTGAGTCACTTTTTAAACAACATGATTGATTATCCGGGGGGAATCAATCAGGACATGCTATTTAATGTTTGGCTACAAAATCCATTAAAAGATGGCAAAATTCAGCTTAAAAATACCATAGTCAATCTAAAGAATATTGATTGCGCGCTTTTGGTGGGTGCAGGTCGTTCCGATCAGCTCGTCACAGCAGACGCGGTAAAACCATTAATTAAATTGACAAACAGTACAGATGTCACGTTTACTCTTATTCCGGGTGGACATCTGGGTTTGATGTCGAGCCAAGCCAGTTCCGAAGAGTTTTGGCCGCAGTTTAAAGATTGGTTAATACAACGTTCAACGCAAATAAAGAAAGAGTAAATCTATGATTCAATCAGTTGCATTTATCGGTTTAGGCGCTATGGGATATCGTATGGCGTCGCATTTACCGAAGCATTTTGACACGGTCTATGTATGGAATCGAAACTTTGAAAAAGCCAAACAACACGCCAATGAGTATGGTACTCAGGCTGTTAAACTTGAACAGGCTGTACAAGCCGATGTTATTTTTTCATGTTTACCTACCAGTACAGATGTCGAAAACCTGATTGAATCGTTACAACTTAAACCTGGCACTATCTGGGTAGATTGTACCAGTGGCGTGCCAGACTCAGCGCGCACCTTGTCTGAAACACTTAAAGCCCAAAATGTAGATTATCTCGATGCACCAGTGAGCGGTCAGACCATTGGCGCCGAAAATGCAACACTTACCGTGATGGTCGGTGGTGATGCCGCTGCCTTTGAGCGTGCCTATCCGGCGATGCAAGCGATTGGCAAATTGATCAAACATGTAGGTACATCTGGTGCGGGCTTTGCCGTGAAGGCCGTCAACAACATGTTGCTTGCAGTTAACCTGTGGTCGGTGGCAGAAGGATTTACTGCACTCAAAGCCCACGGCGTTAATTTAAATGAAGCGCTAGACTGCATCAATGCCTCAAGCGGAAAAAGTGGCGTGACTGAAACCGTGTTGCCTCAGCGTGTGTTAAATCGAAGCTTTCCGGTCACATTTGCACTTCCGCTCTTAGCAAAAGACACTGGAATTGCATTAGATTTACTGCAATCTGCAAAACTTCCTGCACCAGTGATAGGATTAACGCAAAGTCTGATTCAGGCCGCAAGCGCAACAGCCGACGAAAATAGTGATTTTTCTGCGGCTGTAAAGTTTTATGAATCTTGGAGCAAAATCACACTTGAATAGCCAAAATTCTAAAAGTCGCATGCTTTTACTATAAGCTATTCATACAAGTCATTTTTAGGTAAGAGAATCATCTAGTGTTCTTTTACCTTTTTTATTCTTTTCTGTCACCCAAAGGGTAATGACACCATCGACCACCAACACGCCATCGGCTGTGTGTGCCTGAACCTGAATTTCAAAATCACCCGTATGCCAATCTTGTGCAATCGAAGCGGTCAGCTTGATATCTGAGTCGGCCTTCGCCAAATAACTGACTTGCATTCCTTTGGGTAACCAACGTAAATGTTTTGGAACAGATGCTTCTGCTAATACGCCCATTACAAATTCAAGTCCATTACAAATGGCAATCACGTGCACTGTACCAATATGATTTTCTAAAGATCTTCTTTTCTTGATATGGGCGATACAGCTTTGCGTATCTAAATGCTCAATCACAGGATCAACTGTTTTAAAATAAGGTGCGACCCGGCTCACTACTTTAGATAAAACCGTTAAACCACCCGGTATATGGCGGAGTGATTTAAATAGCGCCAATACATCATTTTCATGTGGATGCGGCTGCTTTAAAAATTTTGCTTTTAAACTTGAAATATAATGACTCATGTCTTTGCTCTTTTGAGAATTTGATTGCATTACACTGGGGTGATCTTAATTGCCGTACTCAAATCACGCACTAAACTGAAATTGAGGGTATCACCCAGATGCACTTTTGATAATAATAAAAACTGAACCACTCGTTTAAAACCATAAAAACTAAGCTATTTTTATCGCTTTATGAAGTATTACAGGAAGTATCGGCGCTTTTTTACAAGATATGGATGAAATATGAAGCGAAATTACACTTGAGTAATTATTCAGCATTGAATTATTTTTGAAACCCCTTATATTGGGAAATAGGTCGTTACAATTAAGTCGACGATACAAGAGGAAAAGCGCATGAATAAGCTTGCTGTTGCATTTTTTACTGGACTCATTACCTTGAGTGGTGCCTCAGTGTTCGCTGCAACACCTGAACAAGAGTGTAAAAAACTGCAAGATGATTACAACCTCATTTATGCAGCGAAAGGCTTCTGCTTTAAAGATCCGGAAGCGAAAGCCAAATATGGTAATGACAACTGCTTTACCACCAAGCCAAAGTTTTCAGACAAAGAGCAGCAACGACTTGACCAAATCAAAGATCGTCAGAAAGAATTGAACTGTAAATAATCCCTGCTGTTGATGTTGATAAGGAATAAACATGGCTTACGATGACCAAAACATTTTTGCGCGTATTTTACGTGGTGAACTTCCGGCTATAAAAGTGTATGAAGATGATCACGTGCTTGCATTTATGGATATCATGCCTCAGGCCGATGGTCATACACTTGTGATACCAAAAACTCCTGCTGAAACTCTGCTGGATTTACCAGCTGATGCAGCAGCCTACACCATTCAAATTGTGCAAAAAGTTGCGCAGGCAATCGAGAAAGCACTCGATGCCAAAGGCATTGTATTAATGCAATTATCTGGTGCGGCGGCAGGTCAAACGGTTCCACACGTACACTTTCATCTGATTCCAAGTTCTATTCATGAACTCGGCCGCCATGCAGCCCAAATGGGTGATCAAGAGAAAATTGCTGGGTTTGCAGAAAAAATTAAAGCTGCACTCTAGTCGTTATATAAATTAAAAGGAGCTTCGGCTCCTTTTTTATTGGTCAATTTAAGCATAGAGAATAAAAATAAGTTTTCCATAACTCGTCATTAAATTGTCACTTAGTCTTCACCCCTTTGTAACAAAGTTTGCAGATACTGCTTAGCAAGTTGGTGAGCTTATGTAACTTTTTGTACAGAAGCAAACTTATAAAAGTGAATTGGATCTTCTGCCAGTTACAAAAAATCGTGGAGATATTTAATGAAAAAATTGCTTCTTGTTGCTGCTGTTTCAACGTTGGGGTTTAGTACTGTTCAAGCTGCACCTACACTATATGGTAAGTTGAACGTGACTTTGGATCAGGCTGATAATTTCGACTTTGCAGGCAACAACGTGACAGCGCTTAACTCAAATGCTTCACGTATCGGGATTAAAGGCGAAGAAAAATTAACCGACAAACTTTCTGTACTTTATTTGGCAGAATGGGCAATTTCGACTGATGGTTCTGGCTCTGACGGTGACTTGAATGCGCGTAACCGTTACTTGGGCTTAAAATTCAAGGATATCGGTAGCCTTAAAGCAGGTAAATACGATTCTTACTTTAAAACTGCGGCGGGTAACAACCAAGACATCTTTAACGATCACACCATTTTGGATATGACCTCTGTATTACATGGTGAAGAGCGTCTAAACAACGTGATTGGCTTTGAAACTGATAAAAATCTGATCATTCCGGGTTTGCAGTTCAATATCATGGCGCAGCAAGGCGAACAAAATACTGGTGACAATACTACTTTGGGCCAAGAAGGCAAACGTAATGGCTTTGGTGACAGTATTTCAACCTCACTCAGCTACGAAAACAAAAATTATGGTTTGGCTGCTGCTATTGCAGGTAACTTTGGTGTGGCTGGTAAATACAATGCCTACAACCTTTCTGGCATTTACTCAGATGCAATCCGTCTGACCGGTTCAGTTGATTTTGCAACTTATGGTCTAGATGGTTTTGTGGTAGGTGCGTTATGGCAAAATGCCAAACCAACTGACGATACTGTATCGACCACTGCAAGCTCTGTTGTGACCTCATACCGTGGCCTTGAAGAAGATGCTTATGGTATTACTGCAGCGTATGCATTCCCATCAACACCATGGAAACTCAAAGCTGAATATATTGCCTCAGATACGTCTGTAGATACGCGTTCAGATCGCAAGATTTCACAATATGGTCTTGGGGTAGATTACAACCTTAATAAGCAAGCCCGCTTGTACGGCGTGTTGGCTCAGCAAAAACGTGATTGGTTGGCTAGCGATGATAAGCGTACCGTGATTGGTTTAGGTATGGAATACAATTTCTAAGCCTTACAGCTTACATAAAATAAAAGGGCTAATGCCCTTTTATTTTTTTAAGAAACCCGAAACCAAATTAAGCACATTTTGAATATCTTGATTGGCTTCTTGTGAGTTGGTTTTATCGCCTTGAGGCGTTAACGAGTTGATAATTTGTGGCAAAACTGACGAAATAGCACTATATACATCCTGCTTAGGTGCTTGAGTTTGCTGTGCCACCTGCTCGACCTCTTGATCATCAAAAAGCTGCTCAACCTGCTCCTTAGCCACATCGTGGTTATTGGTTTGCTGAGGATCCACCCAGCTTTGCACCTGAGTACTCAGACCTGCATTTTTAAGCTTATCGAGCGCGCCTTGCAAACCACCTTGCTTTTGAATCCATGCCAAAATAAGTGGTACAACTGCAATCAGTAACGTTTGCGCTGTACTTTTGCCTGCTCCCGTTGCCGATGTATTTGAGCTGTTTCCAAACTGATTAAGCACTGAGCTTAAAATCCCGCCTAATCCGGTATTGGTATTTTGCTGCGGATTCGCTTGTTGCTGCTGTGTTTGGCCACTGAGTTGACCAAGTACACTACCTAAAATCCCACCCAATCCACTATTTTGCGAAGATTGGGCATTATTGCCAAGCGCCTGCTTTGCGAGCGTTTCAACAATATTTTTTAAATCTGTCATTGTTTGAATCCTGCCATCATTTTTTCTATCGTCTTAAACAGCATAGAAAAAGCAGAGAGCGGATTCAAAATACAATTTGTATTTTTTTACTTAACAATGGTGTATTACCAACGAAATTTATCCCAGTTTTCAGGGTTGGCCCAAAATTTGGAGTTAAACCAGTCTGGTACATGTTTATAGGTCAAAATATTAAATTGCCATAACGCAAAATCTGCATCGTGAAGGGTTTTATCAATTAACTGGGTAAATCCTAATGAGCGCAATAATTTCTCGTCTTGTCTTTTACTGACCACCACAATCCGTTTGGCCATTAAATCACGCAAACGGACCAGTACTTGCGCTTTTTCTGTCTCTGAAATCTTTTGCATTTCAGCGGTATCAAAAACAACAAAACCCAAATCATAACGCTGCGTAAAAGGAAGACTTAAAAACGCATTTACGCTAAAATAATGCCACTGAATTGCGCTATTTTGGTCAATATTCTGACCTATACAAAGTGCAGTATGTATGGGCTGTTCACTTGATAAATCGTCTAGCATAGAAGTGATGACATTCTGTTCAGCCATAACTGCAACCTTTCTTGATGAGAGTTTAAATTCATGGAACTACAAGGCATTTGCCATAAAATGCACGCAGCTGCCAAAGACTGTAGTGTAACTGATCCACACACAAGCAAGGCAAATGTTGAATACAAATTTGTTCTAAATCGTTCAGAAGTTGATCTTCCATTTGTACCAGGCCAAGAAGTCGAAATTGAATGGACAGGTAATATTTATTGCACTTCTTGTGGTGCCAAAACACCTAAATCATATGCACAGGGTCACTGTTTTAAATGCTTTAAAACCAAAGCAGAATGTGACCTATGTATTATGAAGCCCGAAACCTGTCATTATCATTTGGGCACCTGCCGTGAAAATGAGTTTGCACACAATGTGTGTTTTCAGCCGCATATCGTTTACTTGGCGAATTCAAGTGCATTAAAAGTGGGAATCACTCGTATCAGCCACATGCCAACCCGATGGCTTGATCAAGGTGCGACACAAGCCTTACCTATTTTTCGTGTTGGTTCGCGTCGTTTATCGGGTCATATCGAAACTTTATTTGGCTCTCAGATTGCAGATAAAACTGACTGGCGTAAGCTACTGAAAGGTGAAGCAGAGCCACTAGACCTTATAGAGCAACGCGATCAGCTTGTGCAAGAATTTGCACCTAAAATTCAGGCGATTCGGGATGAGTTTGGACAAAACCTTGAATTTAATGAAACGATTGAATTGCTTGAAAATGAAAAACCACGCGAATTTATTTATCCAGTAGAGCAATATCCAGAAAAAATTAAATCATTGAATCTGGATAAAACCCCTACCATTCGTGGTGTTTTACACGGGATTAAAGGTCAATATCTGATTTTTGAACAAGGCGTGATCAATGTTCGAAAGTATTCAGGTTATGAGCTGATTATTCGTACTTAAATTCAGTTAAAGGAGCTAATCGCTCCTTTTTTTAGGTCTGAATCAATTTCAAAATTGCATCTACAGGGTTTTCTGTATCACCCGAAATAAGTTGTTTATGCATACTCAAGTGCTGCAAGGCTTGAAGTTGAGCCGTTTCCGTATGCATGAGCCTCTCTATTTCATAGGCTAAACGCTCAGGAGTCGCATCAGACTGAATCAGTTCTTCGATGACTTTCTTGCCGGCTATAATGTTGGGTAAAGAATAATACTGAATTTTGACCAGAAGTTTGGCAATGATATAAGTGATGGTATTTAACTTATAAAAAGTGACCATTGGACGATGTAATAGCATCGCCTCTAAGGTTGCCGTGCCTGATGCCAAGGCGACAACATCACTGGCATTCATCACCTGACGACCAATCTTAGATTCTTTGTCCTGATTTTCGAGCACATGGATTTTTTTCGCCCATGAACTTGGCTTACTTTGCAAATGGGCTTGGATCTGAGCTTTACGTTGCTCATTAATGGCGGGCATTAAAAATTCAAGTTCAGGATGTTGATTCGAAAGACGCTCAGCTGCTCCCATTAAAAGCGGCATTAGTCGTTCGACTTCGCCCTTACGACTTCCCGGTAAAAGCGCAATATAAGTTTTTTCAGGATCAAGATTTAAAGCCTGTTTTGCTTCAACTAAAGGATTTTTTAATGGTAACTGCTTGGCCAAAGGATGTCCCACAAAAGCAGCATTTACCTGATGCTGCGTATAAAAATTTTTCTCGAATGGAAATAGGCACAGCACCAAATCAATCGTTTTTTTAATGCCATGTACCCGACCTTGCCGCCAGGCCCAAACAGACGGACTCACATATTGAACGGTTTTAATCGGAAGATTATTTTCTTTTAATGTTTTAGAAAGACGTAAATTAAAATCTGGTGCATCGATGCCTATAAATACATCTACCGGGTTCTCTGCCCACTTTTGTACCAAGCCATCTCGGACCGCAAAAAGTTTTTTTAAGTCTTTAAGTACTTCAACGATACCCATCACCGATAAGGTTTCCATCGGATAATAGCTTTTAAATCCTTCGGCGATCATTTGTGGGCCACCAATGCCTTCAAATTCTGCATCAATGCCTTGCGCTTTAAAGCTGCGCATTAACTCAACGCCTAGCGTATCGCCAGATACCTCACCAACCACAATTCCGATTTTTAATTTTTGGATAGACAAATGACGAGCCTTTTAACGAATTCACAAACACGCTTTGATAGTAACATACTCAAATTTGGAAAATAATTTTTCTATTAATGAGTGCCTTGAGGGTAGCAAAAAATTAAATCATGAATTCAAAATAACGTTGATTCGTCATTTTACAATCCAAATTAACGATAAATAAATGATTGTGAGTTACACAAACAAACAATAAAATTAATGATAATTATTTTCATTCGTAAATATGGATATGAACGCTCCACGCTCCCACCTGTTTAAACTTTCTGTCGTTGCGCTGGCAATTTCTCAAGTGCAATTGAGTTATGCTGAAGATGCCACACTGCCAGTCATCAAATTGCAAGCAGAATCAAATGCCGAGCAAAGTTCTGAGCAGACCAAAGCATACATCATAAAAAAAAGCAGCAGTGCCACCAAACTCAACATCGATGCGCAGGAAACACCCCAAACGATCAATGTAGTTACACGCCAGCAAATTGATGATTTTAAGTTAAATTCGACGCGAGATGTTTTGGCTCATACGCCTGGCATAACTGTACTGAATCAGGAAACCGAACGAACGACATATATGTCACGTGGCTATGAAATTTCAAATATCCTTACCGATGGCGTTGGCTTTCCATTAACCAATTACAATTACAACAATACCAACCCAGATACCTATTTTTATGATCGTGTGGAAGTCGTAAAAGGTGCAGATGCGCTCAATAGTGCTTTTGGAGACCCTGGTGCAACCATCAATAATATTCGCAAGCGTCCAACTAAAGATTTTCAGGCGAGTGCAGGCATAAGCTATGGTTCTTGGAATACCCAGCGTTACGAAGCCGATATGTCTGGATCACTGACTTCAGATGGAAGTGTCCGTGGTCGAGTCATGGGTTACGAGCAAACTGGTGACAGTTATCTCGATAAATACTCACTGGAGAAGAACGGTTTTGCAGGAATTTTAGATGCTGATTTGACAGAAAGCACCACATTTACAGTGGGTTATAGCGAGCAAAATCATTTACCAAATGCCAATAATTGGGGAGCTTTGCCACTCTTAGATAGTCAAGGTCAACAAATCAGTTACAGCCGTAGTTATAACCCTGCACCAAATTGGGCATACTGGGACGGTAAAATCCAAAACGCATTTGCTGAACTCAAACAAAAACTTGGCGATACATGGACTGCCAAGCTGACCTATAATTATGAAAAAAATAAAAAAGACAGTCGACTACTGTATTACTACGGCTATCCGAATGCTGATGGCTCAAATGTCTCACTTTATGCAGGAGGTTATAAGCAAGTAAATCGTCGTAATCAATATAATTTTGACTTGAGTGGCGAATATACGCTCTGGGGCAAAAACCACGAAGCTAACGTTGGCTATAGTCATGTCAACAGCAAACAAAAAGATCAGCAATCGACTGGCTTTATTAATGACAGCAATGTGAATAATGACTACTCACAAGGTTATTTAAGACAACTTACCACCAATTGGGCCAGTTGGACGCCTCAATCGGTCACATGGTCAGATTTTGCCGAATCTGCTAATTATGAGCAAAACGTCGATTCAATCTATGCAGCGACGCGCCTGCATTTATCTGAAAAGCTCAAATTTATTTTAGGTGGTAATTACATTAAGGCTGAGAGTAAGGGAATAAGTTACGGTTCAGATATGTCGTTTAAAGACGATAAGGTGTCACCATACGCAGGCATTACTTATAGCTTTACGCCTGAATACATGGGCTATGCCAGCTATACTTCAATTTTCAGACCGCAAACAGGGATTGATCAGGCAACCAATCAAGCACTTAAGCCAATCGATGGTAAAAGTTACGAGTTAGGCGTGAAAAGTACATGGTTAGATAATGCATTGGTTGGAAGTTTAGCCGTATTTAAAACCGAGCAGAATAATTATCCACTGAAATCTTCAGACGGAAATCCACTGAATAGAAAAACGCTAACAAGTGATCTGGAATCTCAAGGTGTTGAAGTCACCCTAGCAGGCCAAATCACTGATCACACCAATATAGCATTTGGCTACACACAATTTAGCCTGAAAGATAAAGTCAATGGTGGACAAGCACGTACCTATAATCCAAATCAAACCATCAACCTTTTGACGACCTATACAGTGCCTGCATTGCCAAAACTCAAGCTCGGTGCAGGTTTGCGTTGGCAAGATGCCACAAAACAATCCGATGTAGGTTTAGGCACCTCGTACCTGATTAAACAAGATGCCTATACATTGATCGACCTGATGGCAAGTTACGATGTGAATGAACATCTGAGCATACAAGCCAATGGTAAGAATGTGACCAACAAAAAATATTTAAACAGCTTTCCAGACGGTCAGGCCTATTATGGCGAGCCTGCAAATTATACCGTCAGTGTAAAGTTTAAATACTAAGACTTTATGGCTATGAAGCAGCATGCTGCATAGCCAATTGCTGCTTTGGGAAACTGGTTACCATGAAAAAAACTGCACGTCTCGATTACACTTATACCATGGCTGTAATCTATCGATTTATCCTTGCTTTTGTAGTGGGCTTTGTTGCGACAGCACTGCTTTCAGTTGCCCTCACCTTTATTTTAAATTTAGTACAACCCAAAGCAGAGTCGATTTATCTCGCAGGCTTTCTTTCAATATTATTTTATGTATTTTTTGTGATCTTCTCTTTTTGTATTCATTCACTTGTCAAATTAAGTCTATTCAGTGGCTTAGTTTGCTTATTTTTCTACCTGCTCATTGTAGGAGTAGCTTGAGCCATGCAAAAAAATATTCGTCAATCCATGGCATGGTTACATTCTTGGACAGGTCTTTTACTGGGCTGGCTACTTTTTGCAATCTTCTTGATGGGTTCGATGTCGTATTACCGTCACGAAATCACCATGTGGATGCAACCCGAATTAGCTCAGTACAATGTCGCTCAAGAAACAGCCCTCAAAACAGCCTATCAATATTTAGATGTGCATGCTCATGATGCTAAATCATGGTATATCGGTGTAGCATCTGAAAAGTCACCTGTGAATAATGTGTATTGGCAAAAAGCAGATGGTGGATTTGAACGCAAAACTTTAAATCCAGCCACAGGTCAAGAGCTGCAATTATCTGCGACTAAAGGCGGCGATTTCTTTTATGAATTTCACTTCCAGCTTTTTGGCGTACCCTATCTGGTTGGCCGCATCATTGTGTGTATTGCTGCCTTTATCATGTTGATTGCTTTGGTTTCGGGCATTATCACGCATAAAAAAATCTTCACCGACTTTTTTACTTTAAGAACATTTAAATCGCAGCGCTCTTGGCTTGATTTTCACAATGTTTCTTCTGTACTGGCTTTACCGTTTTTTCTGACCATTACATTTACCGGACTGGCCATTTTCTTTTATATTTACCTGCCCTGGGGGATGCAAAAACTCTATCCTGACGACCCCTTTCAGTATTTTAAAGAAATTCGTGCTAAAGCTACCGAGCAAACTGTTGTACCGAGTACACGCCAAGATTTACCAATCAACACACTGCTTGCTACAGTACATAAAGAATGGGGCAATACAACATTCGATTCTGTAAGCGCGCAAAACCCGAACACTACACACAGTCAAATTACGTTCACGCAAAGCAAAGATGAAACGATTACCCAAAATCGTCCAACACTGACCTTAAATGCTCAAACTGGTGAAGTGATAGCCAACACCCGAAATGACAGTGCTATTGCAACATTGAGTTTTGGCGTATATGGCTTACATATGGCAACTTTTGCACAACCCCTACTTCGCCTTGCCTTCTTTTTCTCGGGTATTTTGGGGTGTTTTATGATTGCCTCAGGATTATTACTATGGAGCTTAAAACGTCAATTACAAAATAAACAGCAGCGTTTTCATTTTGGGCATTATTTGGTAGATCGGCTCAATGTGGCGTCATTTGTGGGTTTACCGATTGCTATGCTGAGTTATTTATTTGCAAACCGCTTAACCGATGTACAGGCTTCTACAGCAAACTATGAAATTATCAGTTTCTTTACTGTCTGGCTCAGTAGTTTTTTGCTGGCACTTGTTACGCCAAGACAATTACTGTGGAAATCACAACTGAGCGTTTTTATTTTTTGTTCGATCTCTCTCGCATGTTTTAATCTGATGTATCTCGTTCAACACGACTATGTTCATCATATCTCAAGCTATTGGATTTTTTTACGTATTGATCTTATGCTGATTATATTTGCCGGACTGGCTTTATTTATTTTAAAAAATATTCATCCCATTCAAATGCATGCATACAAGAAATTAAGTAAAAAAATTCATTCTGCCAAAAACACTAAAAACACTGAGGTCAATGCCTCATGATTGATCTCATTGCCTTTTTATTGATCTTACTCGGTATGTTCTTGCTTTACGTTGTGAGTACAAAACAGATAGAAAAAACCAAAAAATCAAGATTTCATCTACTCCCCCGATCGGCATCCATCACCAGATGTATCGCTTGGTTATGTTTTCTTACTGCATGCGGATCACTTACTTATATTTACGGCAACAGTATTGGAATTGTGAGCTGGTTTATTTTTGCAACGCCGCTGGTTTTTTTATTGATTTGCACAGTAAATGATCTTAAGACGAAAGCTAAATAATTGCTTTAGCGTTTTTTTGCATAAGCAAATCATTTTTCATCACAACCATTTATCTCAAAAAGTCATAAGATATGCATGTTTTGTGTATTTGGCTGATTAGTGAAATGTTTGGTCCTTTTGAGTTTATTTTGGCTGGTGTGTTGGTAGGGTTTTGTGTCGGTATTACAGGTGTTGGTGGCGGCTCACTGATGACACCTATTCTAATTAGTTTGTTTAGAATTGAACCGCATATCGCGATTGGTACAGATTTGCTCTATGCCGCGATTTCAAAATTTTGTGGATCAATGGTCCATGCTAAAAAGCTCAATATTGTATGGCCAATCGTGCTTTGGTTAGCGGTGGGAAGTATTCCCGCGTCTTTTGCGACCTCTTGGGTACTTGAGCATTATTTGAGTCAATCTACACATTATAAAGCGGTCTTAACTATGGTATTGGGCTTTATGCTCACGCTTACGGGTATTTCTATTATTTTCCGCTCACGCATTGAAAAGTTTTTCATGCGCTTTCGTAAGCCAGATACCACTCAAATCAATGCTGAAAACCTCACCACCAATAAACGCATTTATGTGGTGATCATGGGTATCGTGCTGGGTGTGTTTGTGACCTTATCTTCGGTAGGTGCTGGTGCCTTTGGAATCATGGCCTTGATTATCATGTTTCCAAATTTACCCATGATTCGTATTATTGGTTCTGATGTGGTACATGCCGTCTTGCTCACCTCGGTCGCAGGTTTAAGCCATATGAGTGCAGGTAATGTCGATTTCGTACTCCTGATGTGGTTATTGGTTGGGTCTATTCCTGCCATCATTATTGGTACTTTAATCAGCTCAAAAATGCCAGAAAAACTGATTCGTAAAATTTTGGGTATCACCTTGTTTGCTTTAGGTGTCAATTTTATGATCAATCCAGTGAAGGCAAAACCAGTACAAAAACCAGCTGTTGTAGAACAGCATATACCTGAAAAAACCACTAAAGTTTAAAGGATAGAACGGGTTAATCGATTTTTTTAAACGATTAATCCGTGCTAACTATAGCTTTATCATTCTCGTTTCATGGTATATTCAGTAAACAGAAAACCAGTAAGATCCAGTCAGTGACAGCAATGAATACTTTACAGTCCAATCCAGTTTCACAGCCAGATATCGATGATGTTAACATCAAAAGCATTCAACCTCTTGTAACCCCTGCCGAGCTAAAAGCAGAGTTGCCATTGACAGAAAGTGCCTATCAAACCGTACTACATGGTCGTGAAACCATTCGTAATATTCTTGATGGTTCGGACAAACGTGTCTTTGTTGTGATTGGCCCATGTTCTATTCATGATCCAAAAGCTGCTCATGAATATGCAGATCGTTTGAAAGTTCTCAGCGAAAAAGTAAAAGATACGCTTTACATCGTCATGCGCGTTTATTTTGAAAAACCACGTACCACAGTGGGTTGGAAAGGTTTAATTAACGATCCAGATATGGACGATTCTTTCAACATTGAAAAAGGGTTACGTATCGGACGCGAACTTTTACTTGAGTTGAATGAAAAAGGCTTACCTTGCGCAACTGAAGCTCTCGATCCAAACTCACCTCAGTATTATCAAGATTTAATTTCATGGTCAGCGATCGGCGCGCGGACAACTGAAAGCCAAACCCACCGTGAAATGTCGTCAGGTCTTTCATCGCCTGTAGGCTTTAAAAATGGTACCGACGGCGGTTTGACGGTTGCGACCAACGCGATGCAATCGGTTAAACACGGCCACAGCTTTTTGGGCCTCAATGAAAATGGTCAGGTTTCGGTCATTCATACCAGCGGAAACCCATATGCACATGTGGTACTGCGTGGCGGTAATGGTAAACCAAACTATGATGCTGGCTCAGTCGCTGAAGCAGAAAACGCCTTGGCTAAAGCGAAGGTTAGCAATAAAATCATGATCGATGCCAGCCATGCGAACTCAAACAAAGACCCGTACTTACAGCCTCTGGTTCTAAAGAATGTGACCGAACAGATTTTAGAAGGCAACAAATCGATTGTTGGCCTGATGGTTGAAAGTCACTTAAAAGGTGGACGTCAGGATATTCCTGAAAATCTGTGTGATTTAGAGTACGGCAAATCTGTTACAGACGGCTGTATCGATTGGGACACCACTGAACAAGTGTTACTTGAAATGCACGAAACGCTCAAAACCGTTTTGCCTTCGCGTTAATTCCTTATATAAAAAAAGCTCTCATTCATGAGAGCTTTTTTTTACATTTCAAATTAATCAGTTGGATATACAATTTTCACTAATTTGATTCGATTGCCGTCCATTTCAATCACTTCGAAGTAAATTGTTTCGTACACAATCGAGGTACCCACCTGCACTTCTGTTTGGGTCTTGTCTAAGATTAAACCTGCCACACTGATATAGTCAGCATGATCTGGCATCAGCTCAATCATGCCTAACTCTAGCTCAAGCTGGTAAAGATCTAATAAACCATTGGCATGCCACGTACGCTCATCGACTTTAATCAAATCCAGTTGTTCGTCGGCATCTGGAAACTCACCCGCAATCGCTTCAAAAACGTCTAGCGGTGAAATCAAACCTTGTACCACACCAAATTCATCACTGACCAAAACCAATGAACCTTTTGAGGTTCTGAGTGTATTAATTGCATCAATCACTTTCATTTTTTCAAAAATGAAAATAGGTCGCTGACGTTTGAGTACATTCGAAAGTTCATCTGGATCATCTAAGGCATCAATCAAATCCTTAGCACGTGCAATTGTTATGACTTTATCCAGACTTCCTCGACATACCGGAAACAGACTATGTGGCACTGAGAGAATTTGTTCACGGATAACGTCATGATCTTCATCGATGTTGATCCATGAAATTTGCGTACGAGGCGTCATGATCGAGGCCACCGAGCGTTCTGCAAGTGTCAATACACCTCCAATCATATAACGCTCTTCACTCACAAAAAGGCCATCCGTATCTTTTTTATCAATTGGCGTACTGATTTCGTCTTTTTCACCCATCAGTTTAAAAATTGCATTCGCAGTCCGATGACGCAATGGAATTTTGGCTTGATGTTTTTCCACATTACGCTGCGAAAACTGATTAAAGGCTTCAATCAAAATTGCAACGCCAATACCCGAATAGATATATCCTTTTGGAATATGGAAACCAAAACCTTCTGCAATCAAGCTAATGCCGATCAGCAACAAGAAGCTTAAGCACAAGATTACTACAGTTGGATGTCGGTTAACAAAGTTAGTCAATGGTTTAGATGCGATGAGCATGACAATGACGGCAACAACAACGGCTGTCATCATGACATAAATGTTATCGACCATACCGATCGCGGTAATGACAGAATCTAAAGAGAAGACTGCATCAAGTATAATAATCTGCGTTACCACTGCCCAGAAACTGGCATAGGCCACTGAAGAATTTGTTTTGATTTCAGGCTTGCCTTCCATTTTTTCATGCAGTTCTGTAACAGCCTTGTACACCAAAAATAATCCACCAAAAAGCAGAATTAAGTCGCGACCGGAAAAACTGTAATCGAAGATAAAAACCAAAGGTTTGGTTAAAGTAACAAGCCATGAAATGACAGACAATAATGCCAAGCGCATGACCAAAGCCAATGAAAGGCCAATCACGCGTGCTTTATCACGTTGTTCAGGAGGTAATTTGTCGGCCAAAATGGCAATAAAAACGAGATTATCAATCCCTAAAACAATTTCCAATACAATTAAAGTAAGCAGCCCCACCCATATTCCTGGATCTAAAAGAAACTCCATCTTTAGATCTCCATCTTCTTATTTAAGGATGAGTAACACAATAACCTACACGGCGACGGATCCATATGGATAACCTCTACTTTTGAAAAACTTAAAATCATTATGCATAATTTTTTAAGGTTTTTTTAATTTTTTTGTGATTTTTAAATATTTTTTTACGTTCAATTTTTTAATTAAAAACAACTTATCGTATTTCTTTGTAAAACTGACAAAACAATCATTATTGAGTCGTTCAAGTCTTTAAATCACCATTTATTTCACAAATTTTATTCATGTAAATACACTCAAGATGATTTTAAGTCAGCTTATTGATCAGTTTTTCTAATCAATTACTTGACATATGAAGTTGTTAAAATATCAAAAAATATGATCAATCTCTCAAAGTTACAAAATAATGTTTTAAGCATCAAATAAAAAGTAGAATTCATAAATTATAAAATCCGATAATGATTAAATAATAAACAATATATCAATATGATAAATATGGGAATTTTAATGAAAAAAATTGTGGGAATTTTATCGTGAGTTAAATTATTATTTAATTTATCTATATATTTTGTGTAATTTTTATAGCAAGAAAATTACTCTACTTTTACAATTTTTATTTAAGGCAAACTTAAATAATTTCTTTAAAGAATGACCAGTTAGGTTATATATTTTAAGCGCAAATTGAAAAAAATACGTTGCTTATAATTCAATATTTAAAATAAGATTACATTAAGGGATGAAAATTAAAACTGTTGAGGATGCAGGTATGACTAAAAAATATGATCGCTTCTTGCCATCAGAGAAGTCCTTCGACGTAAATAACTTTCCTTATTACTGGATCAGTCAAGTTCATGCCCAATATGTCATTAATATCGATAATGTGCTGAAAAAATACGGTCTCGATAATTCACGACGCCGCATCTTGCTAGCACTTTATTCAAGACCTAATGCCAGTGTTTCAGAGCTGTCTGAAATGGTCATCTCAAAAATGTCGACGACCACCAAAATTGTCTATCGACTTAAAGATGAAGGCTATGTAAATACCTACTCTTGCGATGGTGATGCTCGAATTACACGTGTAGTGCTTACCGATCATGGTATGCAAATGATACACAAGATTAATGATTTGACTGGCGCTGTACTGGAGCAGTCTTTCGAAGGTCTAACGCCTTTGCAAATTGAAAAGATGATTGATGGCCTAAAAATCCTGTTTAGAAACCTTTCCAATTAATCAAAAAAATTCAGTTGATTGGTTTGCTTAGTGCGATTGAGCTTAGGAACATAGGCACATTCAAACTCTTCAACTGGAAAACCTTCAATAAAAGATTCAATATCTGGAATGGTCAAACTAAGCCACTGATCCAGGCGCTCTTCGGGAATCACCACCACAGAGCGCTTTACATCGCCCGGCTCATGGAACTCTCTCATCATAGGATGATCAATCGCATCCATACTCAACATTGTTATTACCTAGATTTACCTAGTGTTTCCTGAAACTCTATCTATATGTTTTTACTGGATTGTTGTGGTTACTACGCGTCACCTAATGTGACATGACATTACTTTTATTTGTGAGTAATATCGTGAGTAAATCTATTCAAGCCATAATGGTGGTTACTCACATCATGTTAAACGACTTAAAAATCAAGCAATTAAAAGCTAAAGAAAAAGTATACCGCGTGGCTGATCACTCTGGTTTGTGTATTGAAGTTCGTCCGACAGGGAAAAAGTTCTGGCGGTTCCGATATCGTTTTTTAAATAAACCTCAAATGCTGACCATCGGGCAGTATCCTGAAATAAGCTTGTCGTACGCTAGAACCAAAACAAATGAATTCCGAGAACAGCTTGCTAAAAATGTTGACCCAATAGCAGTTAAAAAGACAGAGCGACTGGAAGCGATTCAATCTCAGTCAGAAACATTCCGAGCAATTGCACAGGAATTTTGTGATCATAGAAAGAAATCTAAATCAGCAAACTGGCTGTATGTGCGCACCCATGCTTATGAGGTAGATATATTTCCAGCAATTGGTGACAAGCCAATTAAAGATGTGAGCTCTGTCGATGTTAAAAACATTATGGATAACGCGATTAAACGCGTATTGAAATCAGGCAAAGGTACTGGAGAGAACAAGGCGATCTCGGTTAGACAGATTATTGCTGAGGTTATGCAGTACGCCATTATTTCAGACAGATTGGTCAATGATCCAACTTATGCGCTGCGCGGCTATATTCATACACCAGAAACAGAGAACGCACAGCCAATCAGCTCAAAAGATCGAAAGTTGATTATGCCGAGCATTAATAAATATCCCGGATCAATCAGTACCAAGAATGCGCTTAAGGCACTTATTTATACTATGTTGCGTACAGTGGAGGTTCGCAGAGGGTTGAAGGAGTATATTGACTTTGAGGCTCGCACTTGGACAATCCCTATTGCCTCCAAGTCAGATATTCTTGCTGGCAAGCGCAATATGAAAAAGAACCGTATTCATATTGTTCCACTGTCAGATCAGGTAATAGATATTCTGAAGGCGCAATTTGCTGCCTATCCTGATAGCCCATATATTTTTCCTGGCGTTAATAGCGATACGATGATTGGCCCCACGACACTTAATCAGGCATTTCGAAATATGGGATTGAGCCATATCACTATGCATGACTTTCGGGCTACCGCATCTACGGATCTGAATGAGGCAAACTATAATTCTAATTGGATTGAGTTGCAGCTTGCGCATGTGAAGGGAGATAAAGTGAAGGCGACTTACGATCATGCGAAATGGCTCAATGATCGTCGTAAAATGATGCAAGATTGGGCTGATATGGTTGATAGCTGGGAAGATTAAATATTTATCTAGCAAATATTAATCTAGAATTATTAGGATTTTTTTAAAAAACAGATTTGAGAATGTGTGCCAATTACAAACCAATAAAACGCTCTCAAGCCATACAGCTTGGATTGTTTGAGCCAACTTTCGATTACAAAGCGGATATTTATCCGGGTTATGACTGCCCTCTAATCTTCAGTACTGGCAATTCTATTGAGTGGCGTGAGGTAAAGTTTGGTCTGGTTCCTAAATGGGCCAAAGATTTGAAAATCTGTCGCAACACATACAACGCCCGGACAGAGACCGTTCATGAGAAGCCAAGCTTTAAAAACGCATGGGCCAAAAGTCAGTTCGCTTTGATTCCTGTTCAAACTATTTTTGAACCACGTTATACCGATGATGGCAAAGCTGAACGCTGGGGAATTTACCGCAAAGATCATCTACCTTTCACTGTCGCAGCCATTTATGAAAATGCTTTGATCGATGGCCAGCAAGTGCGATCAATGTCGATGCTCACGATCAATGCTGATAATCACCCGTTTATGAAGCAGTTTCACAAACCGGAAGATGAAAAGCGGTCAATTATCGTCATTCCAGATGAGTACCGTGAAGATTGGTTGAACTGTAAAAACGACGAAGCGCAAAATTTCTTTTTTGATATGAATATCAATGAGTTTACAGCGCGACATATGCCCCGATAGCTTCATATCAGAATTATCGATTTTAAATTCATTTCAGCTCTCATTTATCATCTTGAAATCGTAACGATATCAAGAGGTGAATCATGAGCAATTTGCAACCGTTTTTAGAAGTTAAGACCAACCTCAGGCCAGACATCTTCAATGATGTGCTATCAGTCACTCTGGTAACACCAACTACTCTGTTATCAATACCGTATGCAATAGAAAAGATTTCAGCAGGCTTCCCCTCCCCGGCTCAAGACTATATCGATAAACGTCTAGATATGAATGAACACTTGATCAAAAACGAGTGCGCAACGTTCATTGTGAAAGTTGGATCTCTGTCAATGCTCAATGCAGGTATTGATATTGATGACGAGCTGATTGTAGATCGTAGTTTAGATGCAAAGCACCAAGACATAGTGGTTGCATTGATCGAGAATGACTTCACTGTAAAGCGATTGATGATTGATGAATCAGGTCGCTGGTTAAAAGCCGAGAACCCGGACTATAAAAATATTCATTTCAACGAGGGACAAGAACTCATTATCTGGGGTGTTGTCACATTCATTCTAAAGAATGCGCGTAGAAAGTCATGAAGCACGATTCAAAAGTTTTTGCACTTGTTGACGTCAATAACTGTTACGTCAGTTGTGAACGTGTGTTCAATCCAAGTTTAAACAACAAACCTGTCATTGTATTGAGCAACAACGACGGCTGTGCAGTTGCACGTAGCCAAGAAGCGAAAGACCTCGGTATTAAGATGGGCGTACCACTTTTCAAGATCAAAGACATCGTGCAGCAGCATAATGTTGAAGTGCTTTCGAGTAACTATGCACTGTATGCAGAAATGTCTAGACGATTTCATAAGATACTGCTCGATTTTGTTACTGAGTCTGAGCAAGAGATCTATTCAATTGATGAATGCTTTCTGGATCTGACAGCGTATGAGCAAAACTATGACTTGACCGATTATGCTCATGAGATGAGAAATAGAATCCAAAAATGGATTGGATTGCCAGTCTGTGTGGGGATCGGACGTAGCAAGACACAAGCAAAAATTGCGAATCACATGGCGAAGAAAGGCAAACGTTTTGATGGGGTTTGTAACTTAGTCAGTATGGAGCCAAAACACCGGGATTATTTTTTTTCAATAATAGATGTGAGCGAAGTTTGGGGAGTCGGTCGTAAGCATACAAAAAAGCTGCAAAGTATGGGAATTAATACTGTTTATGATCTGACTTGTATCAGTCCACAGGAAATGAAAAAGTTATTTTCTATCGTCATGGCTCGAACTGTTTCAGAACTTCAAGGCACATCATGCATCGAGATTGAACATAGTCCAGATTCAAAAAAACAGATCGTTGCGAGCCGTTCATTCGGTAATAAAGTGACTCAATTGGATGATTTGAAAGAAGCAATCAGCATGTATGCACAAGATGCGTGCTCAAGATTGAGATCAGAAAAATTGTTGTGTGGCTGCATACTCGCTTTTGTTCAATCAAATCCCTTCGACCCGAACGTGTCCTTCTATAATAAATCTGTGAGCTATACATTTCCCGAAGCGACTGACAGCGCGTTAGATTTAGTGCAGGCTGCTACAGTGATGATCAGCCACATATTTAAAGAAGGTATCAAATATAAGAAGTGTGGTGTGATTCTGACGTGTCTGGAGCCTAAAGCTGGACACACTTATGATTTGCTCACAGACATGAACGAGATTGCGAAAAAAGAAAAGCTTATGAATGCGCTAGAAAGCGTGCATGAGAAATTTGGGAAGAAAAAGCTCGGTGTCGGACCATGCTTTTTGCCAAACCGTGGATGGTCGATGAGTCGAGATAAATTAAGTAAAAATCCATTTAAATGGGATGATTTGTTAGTCATTAATCAATAGAAGCCAATCGCTCACAAAATATTGTATAAAGTAAAGAATAATCTAAAAACTTATTGACGACTAATTATAATTAGTCTATATTTAAATCATAGACAGAGACAAAGGGTCTCAGTCAAAAAGCAAAGGGCTTTTAAAATGAATACTATCAAAATCTCAAAACCATTCGTTAAATCTTTCAATTCATTATTAAACGGTGAAGTTGTTTCCTACTCACCTCGCAGTCTTAAAGTTGCTATTGGTAAAGATGCTGTAATTGTAAGCAAAGAAGTTATGGATGAAATCGTTAATACTTCAAATGCTTATGGCGACAAATTTTCACTTGTTGTTTCAGCATGGAACGCAGTAGAAAAATAATACTTATGGCTCAGAAATGAGCCTTATTTTTTGTGAGAAATAAATGATTAATCAAATTGAATTGCTTGAAAAGCTTGGAATTGCTGCATTTGGTAATTCTTGGAAAGCTTCACTCGCTGATGCTCTGCCTGTTGCAAGACCAACAGTTACCGACTGGCTTTCAGGTAAAAAACCTATACCAGTCGGTGTCTGGTCAGATATTCAAAAGATTTTAGAAAGTCGATTAATGGCTATGCAGGGCGCAATTCTTGAAATTAAAGAACAACGACATTTAATCATTGTTGAAGAGATGAAGCGCAAAGGCAAAGCTTATATTGATGATGCTTTTTCAGAATACTTATATGCAATGTCCGATAATGAAATTATGGGTCTTTTATCTGCATATAAAGAAGAGTTCTTTAAGTTATCGGAAAAATATCCAAATGATACCTTTGTAGATATGTCAGTTATCAAAGATGCTATAGATTTCAATTATTGCATTCGCGATCTAAACGGTAATTTGGATTTATCTTTAGCTGAAGATTGTGCACTGTCCTATTTTAACAATATGAAAACTGCCAAGACTTTTAATCTTGATGCAAACTTCATGATAGAACGATCTAAAGAGATCCTTGAGAGTAAAATAGCCCTCAATTGAGGGCTTTAACTATTGCCCCATGCCGCGCTTTACACTCGTTGTATTTCGCAACAGTATCAATAGACCAGAGCAAGACCGCTTTACCCTGCCCTAACTCTAATTCATTGAGATCCGGGCAAGGTTGTTTTAGATTCGCTGGTATGTCCGGCTTTAACAAGACTGTTGAGCTCGTGCATGCCGTCAGAATCAAAACAGCTATTGATATACAAAGGACGCTCAACGATCTTTTGCACTGTACGTGTAACAGTTTCGACTTTTGCTTGTCGCTCTGATTTGAGTTGTTCATAGTCTGCGCTCGCTTGATTTGCTTTAGCATTTGCTTCATTTAATGCTTTGTACTGTGCTTGCTCGATTGCTTGTATGCGTTGCTGACATTTCGTTTCAGCATCTTTAAGCTTTCCAGTTTTGACATTCAGAAGCATTAGTGTGATTAGCAATAAAAAAGCGAGCAGTCCGATAATGATTGCTCGCCAGTATTTTAAAACAATGTATAACTGCATCATGAGTTGGCCCCCATGCACTTGTTGTATCGATCAACTTGCCGTGTCCATACGCCATAGCAATTGTTTGAACGAATTGAACAATCACGCTTTGCAACGTATTTCCACTTCAACAATGACTTGCATGCAGCGACGTACTGCCCAGCTTTTAAATTGCGAAGCATTGATGAGCCTTTCCACGCACTAATGCCATATTGATAAACGAAGTCATTATAAAGGTCGTATTCAACTTGAGAGACTTTCACATTTTTCAAAGTTGCATT
>NZ_JVOR01000099.1:0-3013 GCF_001054715.1 Acinetobacter sp. 243_ASPC
GGTAGGCATATCCAGACTCGAACTGGAGACCTCTACGATGTCAAAAAGGCGTTAAAAATGATATATCACTATGATTTATATCATTTTTAACGTATTTTTTAATATAGAAAAAGTCTCGGAAATGATAAAACTAATATGAATATAATCAATCACTTAAAATTTAGTTTCACTACAGATTTACTCTGCATCATTAAGGTTTTTCACCCCTTCAATACTCGCCGAAAACCCTACACTTTTATTAATCGTATGAGTGACTGAATCAATGATCCAGTCACCATCAATACCGTATCTAAAACCAGACAATGCCAATGGTGATTCTGCTGAAAAAGTCGGATCACCTGGTAACTCTAATGAAAGCTTATCCTCATTTCTTTTAGATTCATCTAATGCGGCTTGAGCTGCTGCTTGTGCGCTTTTTTCATCTGGATAATGGTGTCTTAAACGGCGAACTGGTTCACCATCTCCCAACTTTACTTCGTGCTTTTTAGCTTTGGCCTTTTCGTGCCAATACGCAATCACCGTACCAGTACTATCACGCGAGCTTCTTGTCATTGACCAACGTCCGACTTGGTAACGTGTCAATTCAATGGTATCAAGCTTAATTTCACCACGTTTAACAAAGAGTAGTTTACCATTTGCAGGTTTACAAATTGCATCATAACGTTTGGCTAGTCGCATCAAAAAAGATAAATCAGATTCATCTGATTGAGCTAATTGTGGCAACTTAACGTTCTTTAATGTCCCACTAACCATGTACGTTAAATTGTGCTCACCTGCAATTTTCATCACAGCAGCACTAATTGTTGTATCTTTAGGCCATGTGCGGTTTTTCTGAGACTGTAGTGATGTCTTGCCGCCTTTACTCTCAGTTTGAACGGCAGCATGTCCACGAATGATCATTTTCTCTGGTGGACCTGAGAGCTCTATCTCATCTACGACAAACATACCCATTGGCTGTAATACATCATCATAGCCCATTGAGATTTGCAGCTCTGCTCCTCGAGCAGGCATAGCAATAGGTTGAGCAGGATCATCAATAAGGCTAATCTCAAAGGTATCTGATTCAATGCCTGTTTTGTCAGTAATAGATATAGATTCAAATAACTGAAAAATCGTCTGGCTAATATCGCTGCCATTAGCCACAACTTGGAAACATGGCTTTAATCCCATAGTTTCACCTTTTTGGTTGGGGTCATTGTTGTTTGACTTTGTTCTGGCAATTCAATTAATAGACCTTCGGGTAAAACTGGTGGATGATCTGAAAGTCGATGATTGACTTCAAATATGTTTTCAACCAACTTATTACTGGTTGATCCATAATACTTATAGGCAATCGAATCAACCGTATCACCATCTTTAGTTCTGTATAGAGCCATTATATGTTCCCTAATGCATTGACTAGAGTATCCACTAAACCTAAGCGCCCTGCCGAATCTCCAAATTTACGCAGCTTAATAGTAAATTCCTGACGGCGTGGCACACCAAAGGCGGCAAATTTCTCTTGCCCCTCATCGATCTGACTAATTACCCAATAGCCCATGATTCGACCCGTACCAGAAATGAGAAGTTGAGGCTCACCTTTAGCAGCCAATGCACGAAGTTTATCAATTTGCTGAAATCCTCCATTCCACTCGCCATAGATCACACCAGTTAAAGTTTGTATGTCTTGTCCAGGACCAAGATATTGAAGATTATCCCAACCACCAAAAACTTCCTGTTCACCCCATTTATAGAGGTGGATCAGGAAATTTGAACAACACTTATAAGTGATATTTTGCTCCCCAAATGATGTTATAAACATCAATATATGGAGTATTTTATGGCACGTAGACCAAGAAGAAATCATTCAAATGATTTTAAAGCTAAGGTAGCACTTGCTGCGATTAAAGCAGAAAAAACACTTGCTGAATTGAGTGCTGAATTTGATGTTCATCAAAACCAAATTATCGACTGGAAAAATCAACTGATTTCAGCTTCCTCGCAAGCTTTCGATCAATCAAAAGCTCCAACAGAACCACCCATCGATCTAAAAAAACTACATGCAAAAATCGGTGAGCAGGCATTAGAAATTGATTTTTTAGAAGGTGTGTTGAAGAAACTGGGCCGCTTCAACCACAAAAGTTAATCGATGACTCACTTCAGATTTCAGTATCTAAGCAAGCTCAGCTGCTGAAAGTCTCCCGTGGTTGTTATTACTATCGCCCAAAACCTGTGAGTGCATCAGATCTGAAGCTGATGCGGTGTATGGATGAGTTACATATGCAATACCCTTTTGCAGGTAGCCGTATGATGCGTGATTTGTTGAATCGTCAAGGACATCATATAGGACGACGTCATACACGTACTTTAATGAAGAAAATGGGCATTAATGCGTTATATTGCAAACCAAATTTAAGCCAGGCTAATCAAGCTCACCGCAAATATCCATATCTGCTCAAAGGATTGGCTATTCAGCGCAGTAATCAAGTGTGGTCTACGGATATAACGTATATCCCTATGGCAAAAGGCTTTGTTTATTTATGTGCTGTGATTGATTGGCATAGCCGCAAGGTACTAGCGCATAGAGTATCGATTAGTATGGAGGTTACATTTTGCATAGAAACATTAAATGAAGCTATTGAAAAATATGGTCGACCTGAAATATTTAATACAGACCAAGGCAGTCAGTTTACCAGTGATGCATTTATTGATGTATTGAAATCAAATGGCATTCAAATCAGTATGGATGGTAAAGGTCGATGGGTTGATAATGTGATGGTTGAACGATTATGGCGGAGCGTTAAATATGAAGAGGTGTATCTCAAAGCTTATAGCAGTGTCACAGATGCGAAAAAGCAATTGAGTGCATATTTTGAGTTTTATAATCTGAAACGACCTCATTCGAGTCTAGACAAAATGACACCAAATGAGTTTTACTATGATCAGCTACCCCAACAAAACAAGGTGGCTTAACTAGAGCGGAATATCACTTATAAATACGCTTTTAGTTGTTCAAACATGTGGGACCACCTCT
>NZ_JVOR01000100.1:0-7182 GCF_001054715.1 Acinetobacter sp. 243_ASPC
ATCGTAAACCAATTCATTGCTAAACGCCAATTTTGAATTGGCATCGTCCATTTCTTCGCAGCATTTGATGTTGCTAAGTAAATGACCTTCTTTACTGAGTCCAACGAGCAAATGAAATTCTATATAAAGCAGCCGCTTTTTTCACCCAGGCGGAGCTCGACTCCCCACGCAAATAATGGTGGTCGTTATGGCATTCGTAAGGTCTGGGAGCAGTTAAGGAAAGAAGGCTACTGCATCGCATGTTGTCGTGTTGCTCGACTAATGCAATAGCTTGGTATACAAGGTGTATGGCATGTTAAGAACAAACTCACTACAGGCCACCGAGATGATCAAAAGCGTGCAGATGATTTAGTAAAGCGTGATTTTACGGCACAGCATCCCATCAACCTTTGGATTGCTGACATCACCTATATTGAGACTCATTCAGGTTGGGCCTATACGGCATTTATTATTGATGTGTTCTTATGTGCCATCGTAGGTTGAAAAGTATCAACGCGAATGAACACAGATATGGTGCTCGATGCACTAGAGCAAACGCTTCGAGATCGTGGTATGCCTGAAAATGTAATCCACCATTCAGATAGAGGTGTGCAATATTTATCAATTTGCTATACCAATCGTTTAGAGGCAGCCAATGTGAAAGCTTCTGTTGATACAACTGGCGATTCAGATGACAATGCATTGGCTGTAACGGTTAATGGTTTATACAAAATGGAGGTGATTGAATATTTGAAATCTGATTGGACAGGTCTATCTGATGTTGAACTTGCCAAATTGAGTTGAGTCGATTGGTTCAACAAAAAATGGCTATATAGTGCAATTGAATATGTATTGCCTTTTGAGTTTGAGGCAATGTACTATGATAAGATTAACCCGTTAGATCAGGTGGCCTAACTTAAATAAAAAGTCTCCGACAAACTCGGTACGGTTCAGTCTCATTAAGACAGCATATCAAGAACATCCTAAAGCGCCACGTGAGCCTGTAAATTATTTTTGCCTTATTATCCAATTCAGTTGTGGTTTCTAATGATCATAAGCAAAAATTGACTCCTCAGAAGTTTATATCTTATAACACTGGACAATGGGACACTTTGTCTCAGGAAGACTTACGATTTCTCTACTTCCAACATGATAGTGAAAAGGAGTTACATTACATACTTACTGAGAATTATTTAACATTAGGTCTTAATAAATTATTTTCATAGATACGTACATCTTCGATAAAAAAGGAGATAAGTTTTTGCACTTACTTTCATATAGTGTGAATATTTTACCGTTATTCACCTTCCAAAAGTCTATTAATAAATTCGCCAAGGTTTATTTTTAGTTTTTTGCTGTAAAAATTGAATAAAACATTTAATTCTAGGACTTTGAAGCTTTCGATTTGCATAAATAATATACTGCGGTTCCGTTATTCCTGAACTAAAATCTCCTAGAATTGGTACCAGTCTTCCTAATTTAATATCTTCACCAATATGGTAATCTGCAAGTCTAACTATTCCTTCTCCTTTCAAAGCAAGATCTCTTAAAAAGGTGCCTTGAGAAAAAGAAGCTATCGGTTTTACAGGAACAATAAAACTTTCATTGTTTTCCATAAAATCCCAATTATTCCAGTTGCTTGAAAAATTAAAATGAAAACACCGATGCTGCAATAATTCATGAGGATGATTAGGTATTCCATATTTTTCAAGATACTTGGGGGCTGCACAAGTTATCCATTGACTGTCACCTATTCTAGTTGCAATTCTAGAAGAGGACGGCAGTATTCCACCATAAATTGCGATATCAACTCCACGATCAAAATCATCCTGATATATTGCATTTAGCTCAAAATCAACACTCAATGAGGGATAATTATCTAGGAACTCAGGTAACCAGGGTAAAATTTGATGCTGTGCAAAAGTTGGCATTGTTCTAACTTTTAAAACGCCAGATATTCTATTTGGGAATGCTTCGGCTAAAGAGTCAGCTTCATTCATTGCTGCCACAACATTTTGCGCACTTTTTAAATATGCTCCTCCTTCTTCAGTCAATGTAAGCTGTCTAGCTCCTCTTTGAATAAGACGCACACCTAAACGGTTTTCTAGTCTATTAATTAGCTTACTAACTGCTGATGGTGTTAAATCATTTGCTCGTGCTGCTGCAGAAAAGCTTCCATGTTCGTATGCCCAGATAAAAGCCATCAATTGTCGATAGTTATCCATAGTGTTCTCTCTAGCAGCATTTAATTAGATTTGAATATAGCACCTAGAATTTTATCAAACCTTTCCTTCTATTCACATGTAGTATGAATTTGGTGCAATCTACGAACAATTTACTTTTGCTAGTATCTACCTCAATCTGAATACTTTATTTCAAGGAGAAAGTGATGGTACAGCAAAGAAATCCTGATTACTCAGCCAATGAAGAACTTATGCCTTTTCAATTACCACAAGTACCTTATATGTCGCCAGATCTTGTGATTCCAGGTGTTTTAGATGAGGCTTTGAAAGATGATAATTTATGGGTACCGACATCTGATTCAGTTAGTTTTAAACCATTACTTTTAAATACTAGTGCTGGCTACTACGTTAATTTATTACGTGTACGCAAGAGTGGTGTGTTATCTAGACATCGACATACAGGAGCTGTACATGCATTTGTACTCAAAGGTCGTTGGTATTATCTTGAGCATGATTGGATTGCAGAAGAGAAATCATTCGCTTACGAACCACCTGGTGAAACTCATACTCTTTTCGTACCTGAAGATGTTACTGAAATGATCACACTTTTTATGGTTCATGGTGGCTATACATATGTAGATCCTTTTGGAAAAGCAGTAGGTTATGAAGATGTGTTTACTAAACTAGAAGCTACTCGTGAACATTACAAAAAAATTGGTATTCCTGAAAGTGAATTAGAAAAGATCATTCGATAATAAGCTCTATCTTCTATATAAAAATGCCAATTCATAAAATGATTGGCATTTTTATATTTTTCTACTGTCAAAAACTGGTCAGAATTATTAAAGGATTAGATATGTTAAAGATAATGGGATTTCCTGGTGAATATATCCAAGGAGCACATGCTTTAAGAAAGATTGGTGATATTGCAATAAGATATCAGTTTAAAAAAATTGGAATTATTTATGATCAAGCCATTGAAGGACCTATTCTGAGTAAAGCTACTGATTCATTAAATAAGGCAAATATAGATTTTATTAGTTATAAATTTCCTGGCGAATGTACTTATGAAACTATTGAACATTTAAGTCATACCATGGAAAAACACAGTATAGATTCCATCATCGCCCTAGGTGGTGGTAAAGCCATGGATACCACTAAAGGAATTTCAAAAAAATTAAATATACCTATCATTATTTGTCCTACAGTCGCATCCAGCGATGCCCCTACAAGTAGGCTGATAATTGTTTATGATGATTATCATAAAGTTCAAGCTGTGGAAAAAACAAAGCGAAATCCTGATATTGTATTAGTTGATTTAAATACAATTGTACAGGCACCAGCTCGCTTTTTTGCTGCAGGTATTGGTGATGCTATTAGCAAAATGTTTGAAGTAAACCAATGTAAAAATGCAAATGGCCTCAATTCATTTTCTACACCACCATTAGAAACAGCATTATTATTAGCAAATAATACTTATAGTAATCTCATCTCCTGGGGGAAAATGGCATATGAAGATGTAAAACAACATAATATTACCTCATCAGTAGAAAAAGTGGTTGAATCGACAGTACTTCTAAGTGGCATAGGTTTTGAAAGTGGCGGCTTATCTTTGGCACATGCTCTGATAAGAGGATTAACAGCCATTCCAGAGCTAGCTACCAATTTGCATGGTGAGTTAGTAGCTTTTGGTACTGTTGTCCAAGCTGTATTAGAAAATAGAGAGCATATTTTTATTAATGAGCTTATTAGTTTTCTAAAATCCATTGATTTACCGACCGCAATTGCTGAATTGGGATATCATCAAGAGATAAGTGATTCGATGTTAGAAACAATCATTATGCATACTCTGCAAAATGATTATAGTAAAAACTTTGAACCTCCTCTAAGCAAAGAAAGCCTAAAACAGGCAATAATTAAGACTAATCATTATCGCTAATAAAAAGGGAGATAACCTCCCTTTTCAGCGCATCAACCAACCACCTGCTATATCAATCACTTGTCCAGTGACAAAGTTGCTGCCATTAGAAGCTAAAAACTCTACAACTTTTGCTACTTCTATTGGTGAACCTAATCGACCCAAAGGAGTATCATCAATCACAGATTGATTTACTTGATTACCTACCTCTAAAACCATAGGTGTTTCTATACGTCCAGGTGCAATTGAATTTACATGAATGTTATGAATACCTAATTCCCCAGCTAAGTGTCGAGTTAAGCCAATAATTGCAGCTTTTGTTGCACTGTAGTGACATGCAACTACAGGCAGGTACGCATTTGCAGCAACCGATGATGTATTAATGATTTTTCCAAATTTATGTTTAATCATCTCTGGAACTAAAATTCGAATAAAATTAAATGATCCATTTAAATTAACATCTATTACACGTTGCCATTCTTCAGAACATAGCTGCCAAATTTTATGAGCATGTCCTTGATGCTTTGGAGAAATTCCAGCATTGTTAACTAAAGTATCAATAAATCCTATTTCATTATAAAAATATTCATACGCAGCCTGACAAGCCTCATAATTAGAAATATCAGTACAAAATGATCTTACGCTATATCCTTTGTCTACCATTTCCTGATGTTTAGCCACTAATAGATCGCTATTAAAATCTATCAAAGCAACAGTTGCACCTAACTGGGCAAAATGTTCAGCAATAGCTGCACCAATTCCATTACCTGCACCCGTAATTAAAACTTTTCTATCCTCAAATAATCCTTGCATCATAACTCCATCAAATATTTTTAAAATTCCCATAAAAAGAAGCAAAGACCTGAATTATGGTCTTTGCTTTCAACTAGTTACTTAACATTATCTAAATCAATGCCTTTATTATTTTTCCATGTTAATACTGCAATTGAAGCAATTATAGACACCACAATCAGGTAAACATTAAAAATCCAACCTTTATCTATTGAGTAAAGCCAAGTATTCACATAGGAAGCCGTACCCCCAAAAATTGTTACTGCCAAAGACATGAAGAAGCCTAGAAAATTAGTTCGATATTTAGTTGGAATTTGTTCTGACATTGCTGCAGGTTTACAAGACATCAAAAAAACCATTGTAAATAGACCAACACTCTGAGCTACTAATAAAGTCCAAGGCTCACTACTAATTAATGACCATAATGGGAAAAGTAGTAAAGATGAACCTATATAAGTGATTAAGGAGTTATTGTTTCTTCCAATATAATCAGATAATCGACCCTGAAATGGTAAACAAATCAAATAGATTACTTGTGCAATACAACTCATCATAAAAGCATCTTTTGCAGGCATTTTTTGTATCCCCATCGCATAAATTGCTGCACAAGTTACCCATGTATAAAATGTTAAAGTTGAGCCTGCCTCGTAAAAGAAGAGCTTGATCCCGACTTTCATAATCTTAGAAAAAGGCCATTTTACATCATCTAAATTTTGATCATTATTTTTTTCAACATGTGTTTCAATCATATTCCTACGCAGATAAATTGCAAAAAATGCTAGGCCACCACCAATAGCAAAAGGAACACGCCATACCCAATCATGCATCTGCTGATCTGAATACATTACATTTAATAATGCTAGAAAAAGTGTTGCTAATAATGAACCTGCACCGACAGCAAAAAATGACATACTTGACCATAAACCACGTCTTTTAGGTGGAGCTATCTCTGCAATATATGCATATGATGTAGCTGTTTCTCCTCCATGTGCAAATCCTTGAACTAATCTAGCTATTAGTAATAGACCCGATGCCCATGCTCCAATTTCTTCATAAGATGGAATAAAAGCGATCATTAAGCTTGCCAAAGCCATCATTACCATTGTGACCAGCATAATGTTTTTCCGGCCAAACTTATTTGCAAGAGGACCAAATACAAAGCCGCCTATTGGTCGTGAAACGAATCCTACTGCAAAGACCGCTAAGGTGTTCAAGAGCGCTGATGTCGGGTCAGTTTTATCAAATAATGCTGAAGCAATGTAGACTGAAGCTACAGCATAAATTGTCCAATCATACCATTCCAATAAATTGCCGACGCCACTGGCAATTAAGGATTTTTTAATGTCTTTCTGCACAACTTGCTGTGACTGAGACTCAATATCTGAAAAGCTAGTCATGGCTACTTCAATCCCTTTAAAATAAGAAATAAACGGCAGTCCTATTACTAATTTGATTTAAACTAGTGATTTGCCTGATTAGAATTTTTGCACATTTTTTATTTTTAAACGGTGAAGCTAATTCAAATGTATTGTGAATCAAAGGAACACCTGAATTGGATTTGGCGAAGATAATATCAATATTTAACTCGTTCAGAATCCGCCAAAATTGCGTGATCTGGCTGTCTTGCCTGGATTTCTGATTAACTCTGAATACCGAGTGTTTATCGCTATAAAAGGCCAGAGGTTTGCCGTATTATTCAATGTAGGCTAGGGTTGAAAGCATATAGTCAAAGGTCGTTTCCGTCTCACAAAAGCGCAAATGCAACAGCTTTCCAGTGGCATCATCGATATAAATCAGCAAGCAGCACTTAGCAGCTTGACCTTCAAACCATTCATGATATGAGCCATCAATCTGGATCAGCTCACCAAAGCAATCCAGGTTATAGCATGGCTGGTATGGGCGTTTTAGACGTTTGGATCGCGGAATCCAGAGGTAATTGGCCATCATTTAGCGCCGAAGCGTTTCTACCGGGATATTCAGGTCAAATATGCTGCTGAGCTTCTCATGTGCCAAGGTAGGTCCAAAGCCCAGCAGATGTTCAGAAATAATGGAAAGACATTTTGATTTTAATAAATCATCATGGCGACGATGGCCAGGTTGACCACGACTGGCATGTGCCATACCTGAAACACCATCTTGATTGAGCTTCTGTAATAACCGGGTAATTTGACGGGTGGAAAGATTCAGGATTTCAGCAGCACGGACCTGGGTAATACGATAATCTCGAACGTCTCGCAGAACTGCAAGCCGTTGAATTTCTTTGTCAGACATAGACACCAACATATCAAACCGTCCGCTAAGGAAATTGCA
>NZ_JVOR01000101.1:0-336 GCF_001054715.1 Acinetobacter sp. 243_ASPC
AAGTTTTAAAAATATCGAAATTACCTGTTGACTTTGAAGAGATTTAGAGTAACATAGCCGACCTAGCTTGATGATGACGAATCATCGAGAAGATCATTAAGAGAATAGAAGAACAACTTGTGTGGATTTTTACTGGTTGATTAATCGATATATATTATCATTAATTGATTGGTTTAAATTACTCGAAGTTTATTTGAGCGAAATTTAAGTCAGGAAATTGATGAGCCAGAATTGGCACCTTGTCTATAATAAGGTGCAAAATGATTTTAACTGAAGAGTTTGATCATGGCTCAGATTGAACGCTGGCGGCAGGCTTAACACATGCAAGTCGAGCGG
>NZ_JVOR01000102.1:0-899 GCF_001054715.1 Acinetobacter sp. 243_ASPC
AGTTCATAAAGCGTGATCAGTCCATCGACATACAGCTTTTGAAAATCACTGTTGAGGCTCATCTGGTAATTCTCCCAAACCATCTGACTTTAGAAATGTCCGCAAAGATTTACGATAATCAACAAGTACGGCTTTATCAGTGTTCAATTCTTCGAGATCACCATCTTCATCTTCAATTGCATCATTCAAACGTGTGATTTCAATACTGACCCGATCATATTCACTTTGTGCATGAATCATTTTTTGCTGTGCAGCAATTGCGGCTTTTTCAGCATCGGTGAAGTAATTTTGCGGATTCAGATGACGATCAATTTCTTCAGCGGTCATTGCTGTAAACTCTTCTGTAATCAGCTCATCTTGCGATCCATCTTGCTCAAACGCCCAAACTGAGCCGTCAACTTTTTTAAAATATTTCATGTTGTCTCCAACCATTTTACAATGTTGTTCGTATTTAATGCGTAACCCGAGCCATGTGGTATAGCAGCAATAAGTGGAAATTGAGACATCGCACTATCTGAGTAAACTTGTGCTAAAGCATTATTTGTAGAGTTTAAATGTATACCAGCATAGGTTTTTGCAGGCACATTTATAATTACTATTATAAATTTTAATTTGTTAGATGAGTTTGTATAAACTGTCCCACCCACTCTTTGACTTGTTACATCTGTGTATCCAGCAACAGCCTCTTGAATACCTAAATTAATTCTAGCAGCAGGTGCTGTGGTTGCACCTGTTCCACCATTTGCAACAGGCATTGCGTTTGGAATCGTGCCTGAACCACCACCTAATGCAGAATAAACTTCATCAAAGTTTTTATTGGTTTTATTAAACGCACTTCGAGCCGGTTCACCATTCCCATCATTCGGACTGTTGCCGATATTAATTATCTGCTTTGACAT
>NZ_JVOR01000103.1:0-13472 GCF_001054715.1 Acinetobacter sp. 243_ASPC
TCTTTGTATCTTTCCATGGTTTCGCATTTTTTCTAGGTGGAATCTCCGCATGCGCTTGCCGATCTGGGGTAAAAATAGGTTAAACATTTTTATTGTCATCAACATATATAAGAAACCAGTTTTGATTTCAACTTCCACCACTTTTAACTTCGGTGTTTTATGGGAGGATTACCAGATAATCCAAATAAAAGATATTTAAAATAATACTTTACTTTTAATTTGATTTTGAATATTTTTCACACATACAAAAAATAAACCCAGTAGGGTTGAGGGCTGATATTAAAAAAACCACCTATTTTTGAGCTAAAGCAATATGTATTGCTCTAAGCCAATAAGCATATACCAAACTTTATCTATATTCAGAACTATATAAATCTAATTAAATTATTGAATTTGATTGATCTTTTCTGTGTTTTTTGTGGGATATTTATGTCTTTAATTATTAAAACTCAAGCAAATGGTATTCATCAACACGAAACTAAAGCATTAATTAGGATTAGAGAAGCTTTTAGCGTAGAAGATGAAATGAGAAAAGTGAGTCCTTGGTATGGTTATGCAGGCTATACCTTGGTGGATCAAACCTCAAAAAAAGAGGGGGAATTCGATCTAATTTTAGTGACCAATAGTATTCTGATTATTGTTGAATTGAAAGACTGGAATGGGAAGTCGATCAAGACAGCTGATGGCAATTGGTATATGGATGATCGTGATATGGGTGTGTCACCAGTTTCTTTGACACGCCAAAAACAATTCATTCTTATGAATAAATTAAAGGTATTAAAAAACAAATTTCAGGGTAATCGAGGTTTTGTACCTAGAGTTCATTTTTATGTTGTTATGTGTGGAAAAGTTAATTTCTCTGGCTTGCCTGATGAAGATCTAAATCACGTAATAAGCCTAGAAAAGTTTCTAAAATTTGCCACCAAAAATAATTTTAATAAAGAGTTCAAACCACACCCACAAGCTCAACATTTATACAAAGATTTTGAATTAATCGATAAGATTTTCACAAGCAAAAACAACCCGCCTAAACAGGTTGTTGTGCATAAATATAAACAGGACGATGAGCTTATCTCTCACCCTAATAAGCTTTATGTGGAGTATGAGGCGACCTCTACAATATCTCGTTCTGACAAAGCGATTATTAGACAATGGCAATTCGCAAATTTTCATAATTTGAGTATTCAATCTCCTAAACTTAGAGCTCATTTACTGAATCATGAGCGTGCTATCAGTGCTGAGTTTAAGCAAAGTAACCATTTATATAACACGGCACTTGTTCCTTTGATCATGCCAGAGGAAGATCAAATCACTCAACAATACAATGAGTTGGTCGAATATCGCCAAAGTCATCTTCGATTCAATGACTTCATAACTACAATTAGCCAAAATCTAAGTGAAGAAGATAAACTAGATTTAATACAAATTTTATTAAGCAAATTTTCTGAAATGCACAAAATTGGCGTTTCACATGGAGATATTAATGCACATTGTATTTGGATCTCACCTCAAAAAGAGGTAGGAATTTCTCACTTTTTAACAGCTGATACTAAAAGTATTGATAATAATATTCGTGAATTACAACCCGAACTGTATTTTTTAAATGATACGTCTTGCTCAAAGTTTGAGAATGTTTCAATGTTTAAGAAAGATACTTATATGCTTGCTGTTTTAATATGGCATTTATGGTCGAATATTCGGTTAACGTCTAAGTCACTGAGCAATATTAGTGTTGAAAGTTCACACTGGATAGGTGATCTAGTTAAAAAGGCTATCAATCTAGAAGTTGAAGATGCAACCCAATTGCTACGCCTTTTCAATACCAATAGACCAGTACAATCAGTTGAGTTTAGCGTTGATCCGACACTATTAGAACAGTACATTACGACGGATAGAATACATAAAGCTTATCCAGAGGATTACGAGCTGTATGAAGATGAAGAACCTGAAGTTATTTTATATCGCTCAGGTAATTTGCTCGTTAAAGAATGGTCGGATGTACATATAGAGGATTTAACATCGAGTGACATTCTTAAATATCAGCATTTCTTTGAACGTATTTATGAGACAGACGAGCAAAATTTACCTTATTTACCAAAGCTTGTAAGAGTTGGCATTTCTACTAAGTCGAGATCTTTGTTTATCGTCAATGAATATCAAGAGGGTTTTAGAGCCAATGAAATTAACACGACAAATGAGGCCCGACTATTGTTGGCTTCTAACTTAATTGAAGCAATTCTTCATTTGCAGAAACTTGGTTTACCTATTGGTAGAATTTCTAGTTTCAATGTTCTATTTAATTTAGAAGAAAACAGTTTTGTATTTAACGACATCATAGATATAAACCATACAGTAGATCTTGAATGTGAATACTATCCTGAGCACATTGATAACCCAACGAGTGAACAGTGCCAAAACTTCGCAATCATGAAATTAGTATGTGACATCCTAGATTTCGAGATTGGTAAAGATAGTACTAACTTTAGATGGATTAGTGACGCTGTTAAATTAGAGCTTGAAGAAAGTGAATATCCTTTAGGAGATCTTAACCGGTTATTGGATAGTATTGAAACTGCTCAAGGTAATAGTGATACACTAACTATTCGAGTGCCTGTGCCAGATAAGTTTAATGAACTTACAATTTACGGCGACAATAAACGTGTATATGTGTCATTAGAAAAGGGCCGTAATGCCAAAGACATAGTTGTTAAAATGCAGGGTATTGGTGGCTCTATACAATTTATTTTAGATTCTGAAATTAAAAGTATTAAATTTATCAGTGGTGTGCGTGAGTCGCATGTGGTGCCACACTACATTGTAGATCAAGCTGTACTAGAGATTAATGTAGCTCTAGATGTACAACATGCAGTTGGCCGTTCAGATTATTCAGATCTTTCTAATTTTCTTTTTGGACTTGAAGAATTTGTAACTGCTATCGATGATATTCTTGCAAGTCAATTAAATGATCAAGAAGAAAGTGTTGGTTCTCAAATATTATCGGGTTTAGAACAAAATATTAATCCTGATGTACCGTTAATTTTAGATCAATATTCAAATGATATCACTGATGAGGTTAAAAATTTAGCTGCATTGAATATTGATACTAGAAAGCTATGGAAAGCAATTTTAGAAACGGAGACAGAGGCGTTACCTTATATCGTTTTATCGCAACCACTACAGTTTGTTGATAATAAAATTTATATCGCACGCTATGAAGATGACAATGATGTATTAGACAAATTCCCTAAAGACTCAATCATCAGCCTGATCCATAAAACTATTGATTTTAATGGCGACGACAGGGAATTCCGTGTAGGGGACATTGATATTCAACACTCTTTAGCAGGTGAGTTGCGAGTGAAAGGTGTTAAACATGCGGATAAAATTAAAGTAGGTGAGGTCTTATACCTACGCACGAAAGCAGATAAGTCATCATTTTTAAAAAGAAAAAATGCTTTAGAACAGATTCTCAGACGGCAATCGGATATACCGAATTTAGTTGATTATTTTGAACCTGACTCAAATATCAATCCTATTTGTTATGACATTGAGGTAACAGACCAAGATTTTGAGAGATATAATCAAACAGATCAAACGGGCAAGGTGGTTGTTAGTCTGAATGATTTACAACGAAAAGCTTTTCGTAAACTTATCAATTATGGTCCAGTTTCTATTCTCCAAGGTCCCCCAGGTACAGGTAAAACGGAGTTTATTGCTGCATTCGTTCATTACCTATTCGAGAAACAGAATGTCAATAATGTATTGATGGTTAGTCAATCACACGAAGCTGTGAATACAGCTGCCGAGCGAATTAGAAAACATTCTAACCGCTTGAATACGCCGTTAGAGATTGTTCGTTTCAGTAATAGAGAAAGTGCAGTATCGAATAACTTAAAAGATGTTTACTCAGACTCAATCATTTCAACACATAAAAATCTGTTTTTAAGTGAAATGGAACAACGGGTTTTATCTGTAAGTCAGTCCATTGGTGTTGATCGAGAATACTTAGCATGTGCCTTGTTCCTAAAAGTACAATTATTTGGGCATTTATCAAGAATGTTGGTTTCAAGCGAATTGCCAGAAGAAAATCTAATCTCAAAAACTGAGTGGAATAAACTAGCCGACAAGCTTATTGAAAGACTCAAGGGCTATTCACCTGAGCTGTATTCATCATTGGTAGGTTTAAATAGCCGCCAAATTTTAGATCGTGAAAATCAAATTTGGCAGATGTTAGATGATGCTTTTGAAGTGTATGGTAAAGCTGCCATTAACGCTAAAGCACTTGTAAAAATTGCGTTTGATTACGATGAGTTAATAGATAGTCCAAATGCAAATTATGAAACATATCTTTCAAAAACCCGTCAATTTGTTTGTGGTACATGTGTAGGAATAGGACATCATTCGATAGACATCACTAACCAATCATTTGATTGGGTCATTATTGATGAGTCAGCGAGATCAATTTCATCTGAATTAGCTATTGCAATGCAATCGGCTAAAAGAATCCTGTTAGTTGGTGATCATAAACAGTTACCGCCACTCTATTCACCGGAACATGCAAAAGCACTTGGTCGTAAATTAGGGGTCTCTAAAAATCGTATTGAGGCTAATCTAAAAAGTGATTTTGAGAGATTGTTTAACTCTCCTTATGGTAAGACAGTTCAAGGAAAGCTTTTGGTTCAATACCGTATGGCACCGGCAATTGGAGAAATGGTATCTGCTTGTTTCTATGATGATGAATTAAATACTGGTGTTATCGAACTTTTAGGTCATTCTCAGCACAAAGATATGGTACGCATGGTGCCACATATCTATCAGCAATCTACCGTTAAAGAATTACGCTCTACTGTCACATGGGTAGATACCTCAGAGAAATTCAGTGATGGAGTGGGGACTACATTCTTCAATAGACACGAAGCTCGTAAAATTATTGATTTGTTAGAGCGTATACATGCAGATAAACAATTATTGAAAGAGTTAAAAGACATATCTAAGCTGAATGAGCCACCTATCGGCATTATCTGTATGTATGGGGAACAAAAACGTCATTTGAGGAGGCAGTTCAACTCTAAGTCTTGGAATGAGGATTTTAAGAACCTAGTGAAAATTGATACGGTGGATAGCTATCAGGGTAAAGAGAATAGAATAATCATATTGTCAATTACTCGTAACAGTGAAGATAACAAAATCGGTTTCATGAAAATGCCAAATCGAATCAACGTTGCCTTATCAAGAGCTATGGATAGATTAGTTATATTTGGTGCATCAAGATTGTGGAACATGCCAAAGCATCAAGAAACTCCATTGGGTGAAGTTTTTAGCTATATCAATGAGCGATTAGGTGATAAAGATCACTATCAATATATAGCTGATCCTAAATTAGAAGCAAGACGACACGCTAACACAGGAAAGAATTCACGTAAAGGAATCACTCATGACTAATTACAGCATTCCATATCATGATGTGGATATCCTAATCCCTGCGCAACGCTTTGAAGTTAAGTTTAATTATACATCAAGTCAAATGCCAAATTTCATTGACTCAATGATTATGAGATTACTTCGTATTAGCCCAATGTCAGCAGATAGTGTTGCAAATTTTTTAGGGTTGAATCAAAGAGAATCCAGAATAGTATTGGAACAACTTATTACAAATAATGAAATTGAACTAAAAAAGGATGATTTATTTCATCTAACAAATAAATCAATGAAATATTTCACAACTGTAGACTCAATACCTAAAGTGGCATCAATTCTGGAGCACACTCAAAATTTGATGTATGAGTTAACTAATTTCAATTTCATTCCGGAAAAGCCTGACAATAATATGTATGGTTTGAAATTAATCGCTTCAAACTCGAATGCTGCAAACAGTGAAAACATTGTGCGTGATAGATTCCAGAAGCAATTTTACCAACTTGTAGAAGATGAGGCCATAACACTAAAAAAAATGGATGGTAGACCAAGCATCTATAAGATGGGTACGGTTAAGAAAGTCAAAGACTGCACGGTACGTAAATCCCTTGACCTTAATATTGATGCCAATGCAGAACCACAAGCAATTAAAGTTATTGACTCTATTATGAGTGAAGAACTTAGAGAGAAAACTTATCAGGTTTTAGGTCAAAGTAAGAAAGGGAACAATATTAAAGACATCGTAGATAATCTAGATGGATTTGAAGAATTTAAGTTACAACAATATTTTAAAGATGGGCGTTTCTTGGCATCGGTAGCACTATTCAATAGTTTAAATGTTATTGAAAGCTCAGAAGATGAAAGTAATCATCAGTTTATAGGACCATGTTATAGCCAAGGTAACACAAAACTTATTCTCAATAAAATTAAAGAGATTATTGCAACTGGTCGTCTAGTTCAGAATATTTATTGGTTGGCACCGGATGATGCCTTTTGGGGAAAATCACTTAGATTTAACACTTTTGTTGGTGCTTTGGGACAGATCAAGAACAAACAAAATGTTGAATTAAAGCTAAAGTGCTTTTTGCCTATGAATAATGAGCAAGATAGAGCATCCATTATTAATTACCGCAAAATCATTGCAAAAGACCATCAGAAATATTTCTATGGAATTAAAGAGGGTTTGCTAGCTGGAAACTTTGAAATGCTTGTTGTAGAAAACGAATTTGCAGTGGTAATTTTGCATGTCTTAGATTCAGAAGCTGAATACTTGACCAGTTTTCCAATAGGTTCAATGAGTACCAATAAGAATATGGTAAACAGCTTGGTGAATTTGTTTGATACTTGGCAACGACCAAAAGAGGAAAATGGGATAAGTTTTGGTCCAATGTTTAAGAAGTAGATTCAGTTGGATGATGCAAAAGTTATTTGATTTATGTATTTTCGAGAATCTTAAAAAGGCGGTTATTCAAAATTTTAAATCCCGCGTTGATCACGGGATTTAGAAGATTGGACATTCCCTCCATAAGGAACCGATGTTGAAAGTAAATGTTAAAGGACTTCACACGTATTACGATGCATTGAGACAAAACTGACTCCCAGAAGGCCCAATACCGAATATGGACGATCATCTGGAATTAGCACAAATGGCAGATGAGGGGAGGATTTCAGCTTTATGGATTCGTGATGTCCCTTTTTACGACCCTAAATTTGGAGATGTTGGGCAAGTTTACGATCCATTTGTTGACCTTGGTTTTCTTGCCGCTGCGACTAAAAATATTACTTTAGGTACAGCGGGTATCGTCTCACCGTTACGTAATCCGATTCTTACGGCTAAGCAAGCAGCATCAGTTGACCGACTATCTCAAGGACGCTTTATTCTTGGGATGTCTAGTGGCGATCGTCCTGTTGAATATCCTGCATTTGGTTATGACTTTGATAATCGCGCAGAACGGTTTCGTGAAGCATGGGAAATGATCCGTACATTAAATGAAAATGAATTTCCAAAAATGGCAACACAATATCATGGGCAATTGGCAGGTAATATTGATTTAGTGCCTAAACCTGTATCCAGTCATTTGCCGATGATTACTATTGGCCGAGCTCGTCAAGACATGTCTTGGTTTGCTAATCAATCGGATGCTTGGATTTGGCATGGTGTTGATCCGAGACGATCGAAAGATATTATTAAAGAGATTGAGGAATTGGGAGATGGTAAAACTTGGCATCCTTTTGGTTATGCGAATTTTCTAGATCTGAGTGAAAATCCAGATGAACCTGCACGTTTACATCATAATATTTTTTTACGAGCTGGTCGAAACACTTTGATGGAATTTTGGAAGCAGCAAGAACAAGATGGTGTTGCACATATTACATTAAATCTCAAACCAACACGAAGACCAGCAAAAGAAGTACTTCAAGAGCTTATCGAAGATGTTGTGCCTCATTTCAGTCTTGTCTAATTAATCAAAAACTTTTTTTAGACTGAAGTTTTAGTGCCTGAGTCTATTTTTCCCAAGGAGGCAATAAAGTCCACTGTTCAACGAGGTAATCGATAAACATTCTGATTCTTGGAGACAAATGTTTTTTGCTTGGATAAATAATGCGAATAGGCTCGGGTTCAACTGTATATTTTTCAAGAAGAGGAATAAGTTGGAGCTGATCAATACTTTCTTGTGTGATATAGGTAGGTAGTTGTATGATACCAAACCCTGAAACTGCAGATGCCAAGATAGCATCTGAACTATCGATTTTCATCTTCTCAGGACCTTCAAAAACATATATCCCCGAATCTGTCTTGAATTTCCAGCTTCTACGATTGTTGCTACCATTTAGAAAAATTGTATCAAATTTTGCTAAATCTTCTGGAGTTTGGGGAGAACCATATAATTTAATATATTGTGGTGATGCACATGTCTGCATTTTTTGCCATGCGATGATCCGAGTTAAAAGTCGCGAATCATCCTTGGGTTCACCAACACGAATACCTATATCAAAGCCTTCTTCAATGATATCAACAAAGCGATCTGTAAAAGAAATGTCTGCTTTTAATCCAGGCCATTTTTTTAGAAAGGTGTCTAAAATGGGTAAAATATATCGATGTCCAAGTGAGTGAGGAGCTGTAACTTTTAAAGTACCAATCGGCTCAAGGCGACGTGAAGCCATTACATGATCAACTTCTTCTAAACCTTCTAAAATCTGCTGGCAATAATCAAAGAGAATTCGCCCTTCATCAGTCAAGCTTAAGCTTCGAGTCGTTCGATTTAATAGTCTCAGTTCCATTTGTTCTTCTAATCGAACAATACTTTTGCCAATAGCAGATCGTGATAAACCTAAATGCTTCGCTGCATGAGTATAACTGCCATATTTGACTGAAGCTACAAAAGCTGAAATATCCCCAATTCTATTGATTTCCATGGCTTTATCCCAATGTGATTATTCATTTGTTGGTAAGGTATTGAATATCCATTAATATTTAATACCTAATTTCTTTAATCTTGAAATCAGTGTCGTTGGATTAATACCTAACTGCTTAGCTGCACCGTCATCACCAAAAATTTCACCCCCACATTGTTTGATTGCAAGTTGAAGATTTGTCATTTCTAACTGTTTAAGCTGTTGTATTGTCAGGACTTGCTCGATTGCTACGGCTTGATTGTGCTGTATGGTTTGAGAGGGTTCTTGTTCGAGCAAATATTGGAAAGAAACAGCACCGTGTTTGGCCATGATTAATGCACGTTCCAACACATTCTGTAATTCACGAATATTACCGGGCCAGTCATAGTGTTGCAGTTCGAGGATATGCTTTTGTGAAAAAGGTAAATAAGGCACTTTACGATTTTCACTGATCAGCTTGGTAAAGTACGAGACCAGTAAAGGAATGTCCTGTTTACGCTCGCGTAATGCAGAAGAATGGATCGGGAAAACATTCAGACGGAAATATAAGTCTTCACGGAAGGAGACTGTAAATAATTTTGTGTAATTGCTGTTCATCAATTTAAAGGTGATTGCTTAAGCGGTCACCGAATTTAATAATAAAGCGGCTCAATATTGAGTATCTCAGAAACTAAATCAGATGCAATTGTTTGAGATTTTTCAAATATTTTTTTAATTTTTTTACATCAATATTCGTAAGCGTCCGCTGAACCCCATACCTATTTTTTAATTTTGGTCGGGTTGCCACTGGTGTGGCAGTAATTCTTCTATTTGGGTCACTTTATGTGTCGGTAACCTTTTCAGCACATCACTTAAATAGGCATACGGATCCAAGCCATTCAGCTTTGCTGACTGGATTAACGTCATAATATTCGCCGCTCGCTGACCACTGCGCAGCGAGCCAGCAAACAGCCAGTTCTTACGTCCCAAGGCCTAGAGGCGCATTTGGTTCTCGATCCCTTGCGCAGCAATGCTGCTCATATCTATAAGCAAATTGCCATCATCCAGATAGCGGCTTAAGGCCTCCCAACGTTTTAGGCTGTAGTTGATCGCCCGAGCGGTGGGAGAACTCGATGGCACCGTCAGATGATGTGGGTTGAGCCATTCATATAGTTGTTGCATCACCGGTTGACTGTGCTGTTGTCGGTATTTGCAGCGGTCTTCCGCTGTACCATCCGTCTTTTTCCTGAGTTCGGCTTCTATCGCATACAGTTTCTGAATCAGCACTAATGCCTGTTCAGCGACCTGACTTTTCCCTAATTATGGTATCCAGTTGCAGAGCTAATAGTGACTTCATTGAATCTCAGCATACTTTTTTAAACACTACCTAAATTTTTAAGGTTCTATAAAAATTATTGCTTTTTTTATACTATGGGGTACTATAGTATTAAAGCTAGCAAATAAGGAGGTCTGATGCCTAATCAGGTTGAAGACAAAAAAAAGATTCTTCTACGCGTCAGAAAGATCAAAGGTCAGACGCAAGCGATTGAAAAAGCGTTACAAGACAATGTGGAATGTGGTGCAATTCTGCAACAAATATGCTCTGTGCGTGGTGCTATTAATGGTTTAATGAATGAGATGTTAGAGGTTCATTTAAAAGACACTTTAGTATCAGGTGAAACCACAGAACAACAACGAAAAGAAGAATTGGCTGAAATCGCCAAGATTCTAAAATCATATTTAAAATAGATCTGTATAAGGAATTATTCCATGAAGTCACGTGCTGCCGTTGCGTTTGGTCCTGGTCAACCTCTTCAAATTGTTGAAGTTGATGTTGCACCACCGAAGAAAGGTGAAGTATTAATCAAGATCTCCCATACCGGTGTGTGTCATACAGATGCATTTACTTTGTCTGGCGATGATCCTGAAGGTGTTTTTCCGGCTATTCTCGGGCATGAAGGTGCTGGTGTTGTAGTTGAGGTTGGTGAAGGCGTGACTAGCGTCAAACCAGGTGATCATGTAATTCCACTTTACACCGCTGAATGTGGCGAGTGCGTATTCTGTAAATCTGGAAAATCGAACTTGTGTATTTCCGTTCGCGAAACTCAAGGTAGAGGCGTAATGCCAGATGGTACCACTCGTTTTTCCTATAATGGTCAACCGATTTACCACTATATGGGCTGCTCAACGTTCAGTGAATACACTGTAGTGGCAGAAGTATCATTGGCTAAAATCAATCCTGAAGCCAATCACGAACATGTCTGCTTACTGGGTTGTGGTGTCACAACGGGTATCGGTGCAGTACACAACACGGCTAAAGTACAAGAAGGTGATAGTGTTGCGGTCTTTGGTTTAGGTGGTATTGGTCTGGCAGTCGTACAAGCCGCACGTCAAGCTAAAGCAGGACGTATTATTGTGGTTGACATGAATCCAGATAAATTTGCGCTGGCAAAAGAGTTTGGTGCAACGGACTTCTTGAACCCTAAAGACTACGATAAACCAATCCAGCAAGTCATTGTCGAAATGACTGGTTGGGGTGTAGATCATTCATTTGAATGTATTGGCAACGTGAATGTGATGCGTGCAGCCCTTGAAAGTGCACACCGTGGCTGGGGACAATCCGTAATTATTGGTGTAGCTGGTGCAGGTCAGGAAATCTCTACCCGTCCATTCCAACTGGTTACTGGTCGTAAATGGCTAGGTTCTGCCTTTGGTGGCGTAAAAGGTCGTACGCAACTTCCAGGAATGGTTGAAGATGCCATGAAAGGTAAAATTCAATTAGAACCATTTGTGACACATACGATGGGCTTGGATCAGATCAATGAAGCCTTTGATCTAATGCATGAAGGTAAGTCAATTCGTACTGTAATTCATTACGCATAATTCCGTCAGACCTTATACTTTTCCATGCATGTGCATTATGAATGACATGCATGGAATCCTCTAAAACGGCACATTATCTGTAAAACAGATCTAACTGTGTAGGCATCGTGTATAGATTGAATAAACCTGCCTACATTTTAAATCTTTATCACTATTCTCTGTGGAGAATGTCAGACTCTTTGTTTACTCGATTTCTCATGAAGTCTTGCTCAACATAGGTAATTGATTATGGAAATAATTGAGAAACATGCTTCTTTTGGTGGGTCGCAAGAAGTGTATCGCCATCAGTCAATAGCATTAAATTGTTCAATGAAATTCTCAATATATCTGCCACCTCATGATAAAGATGAGCGGTTGCCAGTTTTATATTGGTTATCAGGACTGACTTGCAACGAACAGAACTTTATTACTAAAGCCGGAGCACAAAAGTATGCGGCTGAACATAAAGTCATAATTGTTGCACCAGATACCAGTCCACGTGGAGAGGATGTACCAGATCATGCAGATTATGATTTAGGCCAAGGTGCAGGATTCTATGTAAATGCAACACAAGCACCCTGGGCACAGCATTTCAAAATGTATGATTATATTGTGGAAGAACTCAGAAATCTGATTGACCTGAATTTTCCGACCAATCAAGTCCAAAGTATTATGGGGCATAGCATGGGTGGTCATGGTGCATTAGTCATTGGGTTAAAAAATCCTGAGCTATATAAAAGTATTTCTGCTTTTGCACCGATTGTTGTACCTAGCCAAGTACCTTGGGGGAAAAAGGCTTTCACACACTACCTAGGTGAAACCGAAACTTTATGGAAAAGCTATGATGCGATTGAATTAATCAAAAACGCTGAAGTTCATTTACCTATTTTAGTCGATCAGGGAAAAGCTGATGATTTTCTTGAAGAACAGTTAAGGCCTAAGCTTCTTAGTGATATTTGTTTGGAACAAGAATATCCTCTTACACTTAACCTAAGAGAAGGCTATGACCATAGCTATTACTTCATTGCGAGCTTTATAGAGAAACATATAGAGTTTCACAGCAAATTCCTAGCAAAATAACTTTCATGGATATGAGGATGTGCAATGTTGTTCTTGAATGCTTCTTGAGCAATATTTTTTGATTCAAATGTTAATGATATTAACTTGAATAAATTCATAGCATTATGTCGAAATAAAAATCTAAATTTTGGCTCAGCTATGAGAATTTTTTTAACTTTTATACAACAAAACTTTCTGACATGCATACATTAGCAATGTCAGAATCAGTTTGAATTCTAATCAATTGTGGAGTTTTAGTCATGCTTAAAACAGCTTTATATGTCCGGCTTGAAGCTAAACCGGGTAAAGAAGACGAAGTGGAAGCTTTCCTTAAAGGCGGTTTACCTATTGTAATGGAAGAATCTGCGACAGTTGCGTGGTTTGGCCTACGCCTTGGACCTACAACATTTGGTATTTTTGATGCATTTCCTGATGAGGCGGGTCGCCAAGCACATTTATCTGGCAAGGTTGCAGCTGCTTTGATGGCTCAGGCCGAAGAGCTATTTTCAGAGCCACCGTCTATTGAAAAAGTAGATGTTTTGGCGAGTAAATTACCAGGTTAAACCGACGCTTAAATGTATGAGTGTGCCGCCTGAAATTTTGAATGAAAGGCAGCACTTTAACGCTGTGAGGTTTGTCAGAGGCTTTTTATTCAAGTTTGACTACTTTATTTAATGACTTAATCTCATCATTTACATGGAGCAATATCCAAAACAGGGGCTTTGTTGCACAAAGATTTGAAATGCAAAGCGCCCCTAATT